>JAAYHY010000043.1 GCA_012735135.1 Bacillota bacterium
CGAAAGGCTTATTTTTTTCGTCTATTTTTTGCTGGAGGTGGGAACGGTGCGCGAAGGAATTACATTGGCTTGTACCGAATGCAAAAACAGAAATTACCGCACCAATAAAAATAAAAAGAACAATCCGGAGCGGTTGGAACTGAAAAAATACTGTAAGTTCTGCCGCCAGGAAACAATTCACCGAGAAACCCGTTAAAGGTGGGAGTGGACGATGGCTGCAAAAAAAGGAACCCGGAAGATCAGTAATTTCTTCCGGAGCGTCACGGCGGAACTGAAAAAGGTGGCCTGGCCGAACCGGAAGGAAGTAAGCACTTACACCGCTGTTGTTTTGGTCACGGTGGTGGCGGTAGCTTTGTTCATCAGCGTCTTTGATTCGCTGTTAAGTTTAATCTTTAGTAAAGCCCTCAAGCTTTATTAGTAATGAGTGTGATGGCTGTGGAGAAAGCTTGGTATGTTGTCCATACCTATTCGGGGTATGAGAATAAAGTTAAAGCCAACTTGGAACGGCGCGTCGCTTCCATGGCGATGGAAGACCGGATCTTCCGGGTCCTGGTTCCCATGGAAGAAGAATACGAATATAAAGACGGTAAACGCAAACTGACCAAGAAAAAGGTTTACCCTGGGTATGTGCTGGTGGAGATGATTATGACCGATGATTCTTGGTATGTTGTGCGTAATACCCCGGGGGTGACCGGCTTTGTCGGCCCCGGTTCCAAGCCAATTCCGCTCCAACAAAAAGAAGTTGATCTGATTCTCAGACAAATGGGTGTCGACGAACCCCGGCCCAAAATGGATTTTTCCATTGGCGAGCCGGTGCGGGTGATTCGTGGTCCCTTTGAAAATTTCTCCGGAGTGATCGAAGAGATTAACCCGGAAAGGGGAAAACTCAAAGTTTTGGTTTCGATGTTTGGCCGTGAAACTCCGGTGGAATTGGAATACAACCAGGTTGAGAAGTACTAAGGTCTTAGATTTCAAGCGAGAAGGAGGTGTCAAAGGATGGCCAAAAAAGTTGCGGCACTAATTAAATTACAGATTCCAGCAGGAAAAGCCACTCCTGCGCCGCCGGTTGGTCCTGCCCTCGGACAACATGGGGTTAATATTATGGAGTTTACCAAGGCTTTTAACGAGCGGACCGCGGCCCAGGCCGGCATGATTATCCCGGTGGTGATCACCGTTTATGAGGACCGGTCCTTTACTTTTATTACGAAAACCCCGCCGGTGCCGGTTTTGCTCAAGAAAGCGATCAATCTGGAGAAGGGTTCAGGGGTTCCCAACAAGGAGAAAGTTGGCACCATCTCTCTGGACAAGGTGCGCGAGATTGCCGAACTTAAAATGGTGGACTTAAATGCGGCCAGCATCGAAGCGGCCATGAGCATGGTAGAGGGCACCGCGCGTAGTATGGGTATTGTCGTGCAGAAGTAAAACCTTCCCCCTGTGGGTGGGAGGATGCGCGCCAAGCATGAACATCCGTTTGTACCACAAAACAAGGAGGATTTAAGATAATGCCAAAACATGGCAAGAAATATCAGGAGATGGCCAAAGCGATCGATCGGGATAAATTATACGAGCCGCAGGAAGCCATCGAGCTCTTAAAGAATATTGTGAAAGCCAATTATGACCACACGGTGGAAGTCGCCGTTCGTTTGGGCGTCGATCCCCGCCATGCCGACCAACAGGTGCGGGGAACCGTTGTTTTACCCCATGGCACCGGGAAAACCCTCCGTGTTTTAGTTATCGCCAAGGGAGAAAAGGCGAAAGAGGCGGAAGAAGCCGGGGCCGACCGGGTTGGCGCCGAGGATGTGATCGAGGAGATCCAAAAAGGTTGGCTTGATTTTGATGTGGCGGTTGCCACCCCGGATATGATGGGGATGGTTGGCCGGTTGGGTAAAATTCTTGGGCCCAAAGGTTTAATGCCCAACCCGAAAACGGGAACGGTCACTATGGACGTGGCCAAGGCGGTGCAAGAGATTAAAGCCGGTAAAGTTGAATACCGGGTGGATAAAACCGGAATTATTCATGTGCCCATCGGGAAGCTTTCCTTCTCAGCCGACCAATTACTCGCCAACTTTAAACGGTTGATGAGCGCGGTGATTAAAGCCAAACCGGCGGCGGCGAAAGGAACTTATCTTAAGTCCATTACCCTTTCGTCCACCCATAGCCCGGGGATTAAAGTTTCCCCGCAGGCCACGGTTTTGGCGGCCGCCAACGAATAACAATTATCAATTCCGGCAAAGACAATTTCATATTCGACCCGACCATAGACAGCAGGTATCCGCGGGACCACCCCGGATTTAAACCTTTGGCCTGCCGAGGTTAGGATGATTCGTCCTTAAGTGGCGAGCCCTATTGCTCTGTGTCTATGGGGCTCTTTTTTGTGTGTTCGCCAAGAGATTTATTTGATTTATTTTAGGTAGGAGGTGAAAAAATGGCAAGACCGGAAAAGGAAGCAATTGTCAATGAAGTATATGAGAAACTGTCCAGATCCCAAGGGGTGGTCTTAGTCGACTTCCGGGGACTAACCGTGCAGGAAGCAACGGAGCTCAGGAAAAAATTAAGGGAAGCGGGGGTCGAATTACGGGTTGTGAAAAATACGTTAACCCGTTTTGCCGCCGAAAAAGCCAACCTTAGCGACCTTGTTCCTTATCTCGAAGGACCGACGGCGATTGCTTTCGGGTATAACGACCCGGTTTCCCCGGCCAAGATTCTGTCGGACTTTGCGAAGGACCATAAGAATTTGGAGTTAAAAGGCGGTGTTTTGGAAGGGAAAGTCATTGATCAGGCGATGGTTAAGGCCCTGGCGGAAGTGCCGACCAGAGAGGTTCTCCTTGGACAGTTGGCCGGCTTACTACAGGCCCCGGTCAGAAACTTGGTCAATGTTCTCTCCGCCCCGCTCCGGAATACCGTTTATGTATTGGATGCAATCCGCCAGAAAAAAGCCGAGGTTGCCTAAGCCTGCTGGCGGGAACGGTAATTTGCTTTTAAAATTAAATTTGAATTTAAGGAGGAAGTTAAATGTCTAAAGTTAATGAAGTCTTAGAGATCGTTAAAGGAATGTCCGTTTTGGAATTGAACGAGTTGGTGAAGGCCTTTGAAGAGGAGTTTGGCGTCTCCGCCGCCGCTCCGGTCGCCTTTGCGGCGCCCGCCGCCGGCCCTGCCGCCGCTCCGGCTGAGGAGAAAACCGAGTTTGATGTGATCCTGGCCTCCGCCGGTGACAAAAAGATTAATGTCATCAAAGTGGTCCGGGAACTGACCGGTCTTGGCTTGAAAGAGGCCAAGGACCTGGTGGACAATGCACCGAAGCCGATCAAAGAGGGCATTTCCAAGAAAGACGCCGAAGAGATCAAGGCCAAATTGGAAGAGGCCGGCGCTACCGTCGAACTCAAGTAAAAAATGGCCAAAGGCTGTCCCTTCCGGACAGCCTTTTTTTATTCTTTCCAATTTGTTATTGACAAAAAAAACTAACGGTGATATAATCCTAAAATGCTAAAGTATTTACCTAAAGTTTGTCCTCGTTATCACCTTTTTGCTTGTAGGTGATTTTGATTTTCTCCTTTATTTTATTTATGTATATACCACATACTTTCGCTTTAAACCGCGTTAGGCAGGGATAACTGGGGTTAGCCTTGCTTTTGCCATTTTATCCACAAAAAATGGTTGAGCTCCTGAAAACCCCAGTTTTTTTCGTAAAATACTGCTGTCCTGTTTCTTAACC
>JAAYHY010000044.1 GCA_012735135.1 Bacillota bacterium
GCTTCCCAGTAATATCTATTGGTCGGGGTTAGGTGCATGGGGGATAAGGCTCTTTTCCGGTTCGCAGGACGAATATCATCGGTCGCTTGACCGGTACTACCAATACAAACAGTCCCTGAAAATCCAGTACCGGGAAAAGGCGGAGCCAGAAATGATTAAAGAAAACTGGGATCCCGGTCTGCCCAAGCCACCAAGGGATTTCAACAAGCGGGCGGAGTTAAAACTGAGAAGAGAAGAAGCGGAGTACTTAATTGACCGGATTCAACATCGGCACCGGCAAAGCTTATTAGCTTATTTACTCACATATGGGCAAAAAGCAGAAATTAAGGAAGCCAGTTATTTTTGGGATCTCTCAGTAGTACAAAGCGAATCTTTACCGGAGGTGTTGGAAACGGAGATCAGACATGCCCGGAATTTCTCTGAGACAATTTATGGCGCGGCGTTGCTATATAATCTCTTATTAGCCCGGGCAAAAGGGGATGAGGAATACATCGCTGATTACGAAGAGCAGTTGGAAGAATGGTCGGCCTGGGTTCAAAACCGGTGGCATGAATTACAAGAGTGGTACGTGAAGATCGCTCAGTTTTGGGATACCCGTGCCCTTTTTGTCGCCAATATTCCTGACCATACGAAGAAATTTGTTGAATTTTGGTACAGGATCATTTTTAATGGCGGAATTAATTCATTGGTTGATAATAAGGAAGCTGAAATCCTGATTAAGGAGCGGGAATTCCGGCTAAAACGTTCCCGCGCCCGGCTGGAAAACCGGCGCGCTTTGGAGATGTGGGGTGGCGCTTCTGGTGTTTACCGTGTTGATTACCGTTGGCGGGTTGCCCGTACCATAATCACCGATATCCTGACCGGTCTAGAACGAAAGGAGGAGGAAGATGCTTAACCCTAATCGTCGACTGGTATATACCAGCGAACTTGCACCTCCTCCCGGTTATGAATTTGACCGGGCGATTGCCACCACTTTCTCCTTGGATTTGTTAACATTGTTAATTGCTCCTCTATCTTTAGCCCTCTTCAATGTAAAAAACAAGGAGGAAGTATTGAAAGATAACATTGCCGTAATTGAGGCCCTGCAACGGACCGTTAAGCGGCTAGGTATCTTTTGTCAGCAGGGGAGGATCTTGGAAGTTAATCCCCAGCGGGAACATGGGGTTTTCCACCCTAAGATTTGGTTGTTACGTTTTACTAATGGTGAAGATATCCTCTATCGGTTTATTTGTTTATCCCGTAACATGACCTTTGATCAATCATGGGATACGGTTTTAACCCTTGAAGGCCGTTTGGAACAACAGCGGAAGAATGCTTTCGCCCGGAATCGGCCATTGGCCGATTTTATTCGCCGGTTACCCGAGTATAGTGTTAATCCCGTCCCGGACCGGATTAAAGAAGATGCCTTCTTATTGGCCGATGAAGTTTTGCGGGTGCGCTTTGAGGCACCGACCGGTTTTGATGAGCAGTTGGCTTTTTATCCGTTGGGGCTCTCCGGAGTCCCACAATTGAAGTTCGCCAATTATTCTCGGCTAATGATTGTCTCTCCCTTCTTGTCCGAAGAACTGCTCGTCTCGCTGCTGGCGAACGGCCAAAATAATGTCCTGATCTCCCGCGGTGATGCTTTGGACGCAATTCCGGACGCGACTTTACGCCGAATTAAGGCCAACACGGAAATTTATATTTTTGATGAAGCTGGGGAACGCCCTGAAGCGGCTGAGCTTGAGAATCTTGAGGAAGACGGTCCCTCGATAGAGGAGGACCGTAGCGGATTGCATGCCAAACTATATATCCTCGAAAAAGGGTGGGAAGCCAGGTTATTGACCGGTTCAGCCAATGCCACTGAAGCCGGATTTCGCGGAGGTAACGTGGAGTTTTTAGTTGAGTTAACCGGGAAGAAAAGCCGTGTGGGGATCGATCAGATTTTAGGGAATGAGAATGACCAAGACTCCCTCCGGAATCTGCTCCGGCATTACCAAAGAACGGAAGAAGATGAACGACCGGATCAAACTGTCCGCAAAAAGCTGGAAAAAGCTTTAGAAGAAGCACGGACCGCCATCCGCCGAGCCGCCCTCATGCTGACGGTCAGCTCCGACCGAGACGGGACTTATGCCATGAAGCTGCGAGCTAAAGCTCAACTTCAACTCGGACCCGAGATCGTACATGCCCGTTGTTATCCGGTCACCCTCAAGCCGATCGATGCCCGCGGAATCACGGAGCTTAGCCCTAAAAACCCCATCGTCTTCCTTAACATGTCAGAAGTCAGTCTCACAGGTTATTTTGCTTTTGAACTTGAAGGCAAATATATGACCGAAACCGGAAATCTCTCCTTTGTACTTAACCTACCGGTCGAGGGGATGCCACCGGAAAGAGATAAAAGGATACTCCAGAGTATTATCTCCGACCAAAACCGTTTTCTCCGTTATCTGCTCTTCTTGCTAGCAGACAAAGATGACACTTTCCTTATTGACACCAATTTTAAGGAGGGTGTCGGCTTTTCTGGTGTAGAAACAGCGGTTGGGCTCAACTTACCGATTCTGGAAGAGTTGGTCCGAGCCTACAGCCGAAACCCCAAAACGATTGAACGGATTAACCGGCTGGTTACCGAGATTAGTGATTCACCAGAACAAGAACAGATTCTCCCGGAGGGCTTTAAGCAACTCTGGACTGCTTTCGAAGCGGCAGTTAGCACGGAGGGGGTGAAAAGAGATGATTAAAAAGCCGGATGAAGCGGCAATTTTAAAGGGACTCAAAGATTTCCAGCGAAATACGGTGGATTATGTCTTTCAACAGCTTTATCTAGAAAAAACCACCGCCCGCTTTTTAATCGCCGATGAAGTCGGTTTGGGTAAGACCCTGGTGGCGAAAGGGGTTTTGGTCAAAGCAATCAACTATCTCTGGGATAAGGTTGACCGCATCGATGTCCTTTATATTTGTTCTAATGCCGATATTGCCCACCAAAATATAAATAAACTAAACATCACCGCTGATCCCGAACTTGAGCATACCTCCCGGATTACCCTTTTACCCCTTCAACTTAACGGGCTAAAGGATAAGAAGTTAAACTTCATCTCTTTTACACCGGGGACCTCTTTTAACCTGCGCTCGCAAGGCGGGGTCGCCCTGGAACGGGCCCTCATCTATCATATGTTGAAAGAAGGGTGGGGCTTTAGGGAGCGCAGCGGGGCAAAGAATCTTTTTCAGTGCGGAAAAGCCAAAGACAACTGGCGTAATGACCTGCGCCGTTTTAATCCGGGCCGGATCGACCAAGAGATTAAAGCCTCTTTTCTACATGCCCTTGAAGGAAAGCCAGAGCTCCGCCGGCGCTTTGATGATCTGGTCGAGCGGTTTGGACATTATCGCAAGTTCTTTGCCCCAGAAGACCGACGCGATCGTGACCGCTTCATTGGGGAGTTAAGGAGCATTCTGGCCGAAGTATGCATTAAGAAACTGGACCGGACTTGGTTATCCTCGATGAATTTCAACGCTTCAAAACCTTGCTTGATGGTGAAGACGAGATGGCAATCCTCGCCCAACAGCTCTTTAATTATACTGGCGTGAAAATCCTGCTTTTATCGGCCACCCCTTATAAGATGTATACCATGTATCACGAGAGCCAGGAAGACGACCATTACCAGGATTTTATCCGGACTGTTGGGTTTCTCTTTAATTCGCAACAAAAAGTGGAGGTTTTAGAGGAAAAAACCAAAAATTACCGGCGTGCATTATATAATCTGAACTCAGGAAATACGGACCGGCTTGACCAGGCCAAACTGGAGATCGAGACCTCCCTCAAAAAAGTCATGGTGCGAACCGAACGGCTGGCGGTTACCGAAAACCGGGACGGTATGGTGGTGGAGTCTAAAGATGATTTGGGATGGTTGACTCCGCAGGAGTTAAAATCTTTTACCGTCCTTGACCAAGTAGCTACGCACCTAGAGGTGGGGGATACAGTGGAGTACTGGAAATCCGCTCCTTATCTCCTTAATTTCATGGATAAAAACGGTTACCGGATGAAAGAGAAATTAATAGAGGCCGCCAGTGACGATGAAAGCTGTGAACAGTTGCGCGCTGTTCTCGCC
>JAAYHY010000045.1 GCA_012735135.1 Bacillota bacterium
AAGTAGAGACGGAGAGTTGACCGGCTTGATCCGAGTTGGCGGCCGTTTTTTGAATCGCGGCTGTAATTTCTGTGATGGAAGAGGAGATCTCTTCAAGGGTTGAAGCTTGTTCCTGTGTTCGCGAGGAATTCGATGGTTCCTGTGGCTCTAAGTACGGAAAAACAATCCATGGCGTAATTATCCTGGGCTAAAGTATAAGCTAAGGTCTGGAGGTTGGTCAGCTCTAAACTAAATTTGGCCTGTTTCTCTTCGTTGATCAGGAGAAGTTTTTCCTTGATTTCATCGGTTATGGTCTGTTTAAACTGGTGATACACGATAAAACAGACGATTAATGCAGGGATGATAATAAAAGCATTTAGCAAGAGTATAATCTTGGAAGATAACGAGGTGGATTTTCTTTTCTTTAACAAAAGACGTCGCCTCCTTAAGGCCTGGTTTGTCCAGATACAGTGCTATCATTGAGTTAAGCTAATGGTATTTTAATTATCGACAAATAGTCTAAAAATATTAATATGAATATTAAAAATGGATCCGTTTGTAACCGGAAGAGACAAAATTTGGTGGTTAATGGTAGTAATTATATTCAAATATTTCAGAACATATGTCGTTTAATATTCTGCTGTCCTACGTGCTCTTGCCGGTAGTGTCGGGTATGGCCGCCGCCTCATCTTTTCAAGAAAAAATCTGAGCGGCCGCTTGCTGTTTCGAAAGGAAATCCTGGACATTGTTGGCCTCCTAAAGCAGGGAAAATTACCTTTGGGGTAAATACTTAATGCATAATCAATTGAAACCGGAAAAGATTTGGAAGAAAAACAAGAAGCGATAGAAGCGGTTATGCACAAGTATTTTTAGAGGAGGCGCTGGTTTATGGCGATCTTAGTGACCGGAGGCGCGGGTTATATCGGGAGTCATGCCTGTGTTGAACTTTTAGCGGCCGGATATGAAATAGTTGTCGTTGATAATCTGATTAACAGCAAGGAAACGGCAATAAAGCGGATAGCTGAGATCACGGGAAAGTCTTTTCCTTTTTATAAGATCGATCTACTTGACCGGGCTGCTTTGGAAGAGGTCTTTCGGACTTCGCAAATTGAGGCGGTGCTCCATTTTGCTGGGTTGAAAGCGGTAGGAGAATCGGTGACCTATCCTCTGCGGTATTACCGGAATAATATTACGGGCACACTGAATCTTTGTGAAATCATGAATAAATACGGGGTGACAAACCTGGTATTCAGCTCATCGGCCACGGTGTACGGCAATCCGCCCCAGGTCCCGATTCGGGAGGATTTTCCCTTGGCGCCCACCAATCCTTACGGACGGACCAAATTAATGATTGAAGAGATCCTTCGTGATTTGCACCAAGCCAATCCCTCCTGGAATATTGCGATCCTGCGCTATTTTAACCCCATCGGCGCGCACAAAAGCGGGCGCATCGGGGAGGACCCCAACGGGATCCCGAACAATCTTGTTCCATATATTGCCCAGGTGGCAGTGGGAAAAAGAGCGAAGCTGAAAGTCTTCGGTAATGACTATCCTACCCCGGACGGTACCGGGATTAGAGACTATATCCATGTCGTGGATCTGGTTTGCGGGCATATCAAGGCGTTGGAAAAATTGCGCTCTTCCCCCGGGGTGGTCACATATAACCTGGGAACCGGGCGGGGATATAGTGTTTTAGAAGTGGTCGCCACTTTCGCCGAAGTTTCCGGTCGTGCCATCCCCTATGAAATCGTGGGGCGACGCCCGGGCGATGTGGCGGTTTGTTACGCCGAAACGGCCAAGGCGGAAAAAGAATTGGGCTGGACGGCGCAGAGGGGACTTGCCGAGATGTGCGCCGATACTTGGCGCTGGCAGTCCGGGAATCCTAATGGTTATGAGGATTAGGGCGAGGATAGAATATAATGGGATTGGAGGAAATAAAATCCGGAGTTGGGCGGAAGGATGGGATCATGATAACCTATTGACTTTTAGCGGTCTGCTGTCTATACTAAACTAAAGGTTCTTAACAACAAATGAATAGTGTCCGATAGAGGTGCGGTCGATTACGAGTAGTCTGTTATAGATGGACTGGCCCAGTAACAGATGAAAAGAATCACCGCCGAAGTCACGGTGACCGGCCAGGAGGCGCCGTGGCTGGGCTGTTGCAGAAGATGCAACAGACTGTCACTTTGTTTAAAGTGGAGAGCTATCGTGTTTTGATAAAGCATGAGGCACTCGACGCCTCATGCTTTTTTTCTAGAA
The DNA here is from genome assembly GCA_012735135.1 of Bacillota bacterium. Taxonomy (GTDB): domain Bacteria; phylum Bacillota; class UBA4882; order UBA10575; family UBA10575; genus Capillibacterium. Next base: position 2,239 of record JAAYHY010000045.1, read on the forward strand.
AAAACAATGTAGGAGGTTATTTAATGAAAGGAAAAAAAATAATCCCGTTGCTTCTACTCCTCACAGTAATGGTCCTGGCCTTTGCCATGCCGGCCTTTGCGGAGGAGGGAGGTGACGAGTACCGGAGCAACGTCTACGGTACTTTCTGGGCGCTGCTGCCCCCCATTATCGCCATTAGTTTGGCGTTAATTACCAAGGAAGTGTACAGTTCACTCTTTATCGGCATCATCTGTGGCGCTTTGTTGCACGCCAATTTTAATCTGCTTAACGCCTACACGGCCATGTTTTCCGAAGGATTTATTGCGGCCTTGGCGGACAGCTGGAACGTGGGTATCCTTATCTTTTTAGTGATTTTAGGCGCCATTGTCAGCCTGATGAACAAGGCGGGCGGTTCGGCGGCTTATGGCG
>JAAYHY010000046.1 GCA_012735135.1 Bacillota bacterium
CCCTTCTCCAACCACCAGCGGATCCTGGCCATGATCTCCGCCCGTAGTTACGGGTTTTCCCAATTCAGATCGATCTGTTTCTTGGAGAAGAGGTGCAGCACGTATTGGTTGCGTTCCGGGCAATAATTCCACGCGCTACCGCCAAAAAGGGAGGTCCAGTTATTCGGCGTATCCCGGAACAGGTAGTAACTGCCGTACTTGGAGTCGGGTTCGGCCAAGGCTTTTTGGAACCACTCGTGCTCATCGGAGGTATGGTTAATGACCAGGTCCATAATGAGCTTCATGCCCCGGGCATGAACCTCCCGCAGCAATTGGTCGAAATCGTCCATCCTCCCGAACTCGGTCATAATCTTGTGGTAATCACGGATATCGTAGCCATTGTCGTCATTCGGCGAGTCGTAAACCGGAGATAGCCAGATGGCGTCCACACCCAGTTCCTTTAGATAATCCAATTTTTCGATGATCCCGCGGAGGTCCCCGATCCCGTCCCCGTTGCTGTCTTTAAAACTCCGGGGGTAAATCTGGTAAAAGACGGCCTCCTTCCACCAGGCGGGCCGGACCGGATCGTCCCCGGCGGGGCAGGACTGATCCGGTTCCCCATTGAGGATGAGGAGCAAAGTCTCCAATAAGCCTTGGTCCACATAACCCCTGGTCAGGAAGGGCAATTGTTTCAGTTTAACCCTGGAAACCAGGGGATTGGTCACCACCCGGTCAGGCAGACCTTTCTGGAGCAGGATCTTTTTAATCAGATCCCGGCCGATGGGGTGGGCATAGACCTCCCTGATCCGGTTCTCAAGCGTCAGCAATCGTCTCACGCCCTTTCAGCTTTAGATCACCCCGGGCGGCCAAGTCAGCCAGAATCCGGTCGAAAAGCTCTTTGTCGATCCTAAACTTAAAAAGGTAGATCAGATAACCGGCCACAATAAAGAGGAGAGGCAGGATGAGCATGGCCGACTTCATGAGGAGGAGCCCCCCGGCCGTGACCTCTTCCGGGGTAGCCGCCGCATTAATCCCCGAAAATACCGCCGTCGCCATGACAATCCCGTTGGCCAGCGCGGCGCCGATCTTATTAATAAAAGGCTGCACCGAGAAGGTAATACTCTCATTACGCCGTCCCAGTTTCCATTGGCCGTATTCAACCGTATCCGCCAGGAACATCAGCATCAAGAGCTGGATAAAGGCTTCCCCGATGAAGATCAGGACACCGGCCGGCCCGATAAAGCGCATCTCCTCCGGGGCGAAGAAAAAAACAAGATAGCCCAGGATCACCAGGATGGTGGCGAAGGTATACAACTGTTTCCGGGTATACCGCTTGGAGAACATATTAAAGATGGACAAGGCTAAAAGCTGGGAAACACCAAGGATCCCGGCGAAGACCGCATACATGTTTTCGTCTTTGTAGGCATATTTAAAATAGTAAACCCCGAAACTGGTGGTGGTACAGTAACCGATCATAAAGAGGGCCATGGCCAGCGCCGTATAGAGGAGTTGGTCATTGCGGAAGATGACCGTAAACAATTCTTTCAGGGAGGTTCTTTCTTCTTTTTTGTAAAGGTCACGCCGTTCTTTCACCCCGAACAGCGTGAAGAGCAAAAAGGCCCAGGTGAGCAAAGTAACGATAATCGAGAAGATAAACCAAGCCTTTTTATCGCCGCCCAGGGCGTTGGTGGCGGGGATGATCCCCACCACCACCAGATACATCCCAACATTAGCGCAGATCCGGGCAAAAGAGCCGATTTTTTCCCGTTCCTTCTGGTCGATGGAGAGGGCGGGGAGCATTGACCAGTACGCAATATCATTGGCGCCGTAGGTAAAATCCCACAAGAGATAAAAGAGGCCGAAAGAAGCCACAAAAACCGGTCCCTGAAGGCCCAGATCCGTAAAGAGCAGGACCGTCAGGATCCCGCAAAAGATCCCGCCAATGGCGATCCAGGGTTTGAACTTCCCGTACCGGGAATGGGTGTTGTCCACCAGAAAGCCCATCAGAGGATCGTTCACCGCATCAAAGATGCGCAAGACCGTTAAAACACCGGTCATCCAAAGCATGGTAGCATCGGGAAGATTCAAGATTTCCGTAAGATAAAAGGAAAGATACATACTTTCCAGAGCATAGAGCATATCCCGGCCTACCGTGCCCAGACCAAAGAAATACCGGTTTGTTCGGTTGAAATTACGCATTCTCCTCCCCCTCGCCCTTTAATTTCTCAGTTATATATAAATTGGACCCGAAATCACCAAGCATCCGCACATTTTGGTTATAACCGGTGCCCGTGAATTGATTATTCAAGGGAATCCCAAAACTTAAAGCCGCGGCCGAAGATTGGTATTCTTCCAGACAATCCGGCAGGCTGTAGTAGCGGTTGGCCTGGTGCAGCAAAAAACCGTCGGGGTTAAGTTCAAGCGGGGAAATATGGTTGACCAACCCGCCAAAACGGGCCAAAGCCAAACGTTGGGGCCGGGTGCGCACCCTGTATGTGCCTGGTTGCAAGCCCTTGACATACAAACGGTCTTCGCTTTCGGCCGCTTGAACCAGGGTCTGGAAAAACCCGGTCACCGCCAGGTCTTGCTCTGGGCTGACGCATTGCCAGATCACCTTGTTTTCCTTCACGGCCGGAATCCGGGAAAAGGCGCCATATTGGAAGACCCGCCGGTATTTTTTATAAAAAGCAATCTGCTCCTTAATCTCCTTCTTCTCCTCGGGAGTCAGGTACTTTAGATCCAGTTCATACCCGAGACAACCAAAGCAGGCCACATTAAAGCGGGTGGAGAGCGGAGTGGCCCGTAAAGTTTGCTGATTGGGAGATTGGGAGACATGGGCGCCCATCGTTGACAACGGATAAAAGTAAGAGAGCCCGGCTTGGATCTTCAACCGTTCGATGGGGTCCGTATCATCGGAGGTCCAGATCTGCGGACTAAAGCAGAGCATCCCCAGGTCAAAACGGTTTCCCCCGCTGGAGCAGCTTTCCAACAGAATCTCCGGCCGGGGACGGAAGATCCGGCCAAGCACCTCATAAAGGCCGATAATGTAACGGTGGTAAAACTCTCCCTGGTTCCTAAGGGCCGGCGAGCAAGCTTCCGCGATGTGACGGTTCATATCCCACTTGACGTAACTGGCCTTGGTTTCATCAAGGATCTGTCCGACCTGCGCGACGATGTAATCCCGAACTTCTTTTTGGCAAAGATCCAGCACCAATTGGTTCCGGCCGAAGACCGGCTTCTTCACCGGATGCCGGACGGCGTATTCGGGGTGTTCCCGGAAAAGATCACTGTCGGGATTAACCATCTCCGGCTCCATCCAGATTCCAAACTCCAGGCCAAGCTTCCGCAGTTCGTCGGCGAAGGCCTTGAGCCCGCGGGGGAACTTCTTCTTGTTGACGGTGTAATCCCCAAGGCCGGCCTTGTCATTGTTCCGTGCGCCGAACCAACCGTCGTCCAGGACAAAAAGCTCGATACCCAAGTCCTTCGCTTTTTTGGCCAACTGGAGCAGCTTGCCTTCATCATAATCAAAGTAAAAAGCCTCCCAGCTATTGATGAGCACGGGCCGTTCCCGTCTCTGCCAGTGACCCCGGACGATATGGTCGTTGACAAAAGAATGCATGTTCCGGCTCATGCCATTAAAGCCCTGGTTGCTAAAGGTCATTACGGCCTCGGGCGTCTCAAAACTTTCGCCCGGCGCCAAGTGCCACTCAAAGCAGTGGGGATTGATGCCAGTGGAAACCCGGACCATGTCCCATCCACTCTTCTCGACATAGCCGGCATGGTTCCCGCTGTAAATTAAGTTAAAACCATAGACATGACCGTTTTCCTCCGTCGCCGTGGCGGCGGCGAGCATAAAAGCCGGATTATGCCGGTTGCTGCTGGCACCGGTGGTTGAGGCGTTGGTCAAGATCCCGTATTCCACCGGCCGGCGGTGGAGATGGGCTTCCTTAATCCACTTCCCGTCCAGAGTATAGAGGTGAAATTGCTCATCGGGCAGGTCCACCATCATACTCATCAGCCGGCGGATCACCAGTGGATCCGGGCTCTCATTGGTCAGAACCGCCCGGCGGGTAATCACATTGGCTTTGACAAAAACGGTATAATAAAGAGAAAGGGTGACACTGACGGAGGTATCCCGTAAAGTGAGGACCAACGTCTGGTCGCCGCCGTAGGCGGACGGCAGGGTTTGCATGGGTACCGAACCGTCGGTGAGCTTATGGGAGACGTAGACAAAATCGCTGACAAAAAAGGCATCAGGCATTTTAAGCTCCGTAGGGCTCAGACGGTAATCGCCGCGCCCGTTGTCGGACCACTCTAAATACATCTGGTCCAGGCAGTATAATTCATCCGTTTCATCATAAACCACATTGTTCCCCATCGAAATGGTCCGTTTTTGCGCCAAGGCGTCGACCCTCTCCCCCGGCGCCAATAGTGGCCCGTAGTAGAGATGCTCCAGATGGCCGAATTTGGTTACCCGGAATAGATAAGTGGTATTCTCCGTATCCAACCGGAAAACATTATCATGTACCGTAATCAAAAAATTTCCCTCCTTCCCAATGCGCTTCCCTTTTTCAACACGGGGTCCTTTACCCTGATCGCCGGCGGCCCGGAGCCCCCGGCCCAAAAGCAAAGCTAATAATGGTATTTTTCATCTTTGACGTATTCATCATAGAGTTCCGGGCTTACCCCGCCTTCCTTAATGACCGCGGCCAAGAAAGTTCCCGCCTTTTTAACCGTCCGCCGCTGGGTGGGATAATCCACGTGAATCAGGCCAAAACGGGCGCTCTCCCCTTCAATCCACTCGAAATTGTCACAAAAACACCAGTGATAATAGCGTTCAATGGGCAACGCCGCTTCGCTGATCACCTTCAGGTGATCGTATAGGTACCGGCAACGGAAAGTATCTTGATTGTCACAGGTCCCGTTTTCGGTGATATAGATCGGCCGCTGAAGAAGGCCATAGAGTTTCTCCGCGCACCGGACCAGGCCCTCCGGATAGATTTCCCAGCCCAAATCGTTTTTGGGCGCTCCGGCCCGCACACCGTCGTTAAATTGGGAAACCGTGGAACGGGTATAATAATTGAGTCCGATAAAATCAATGTATTCCCCCGGCCTAACCGGGCCGGGCGCTTTGAGGGGCCAGATAAACTTCCCGAAAAACATGGCCTGCGTAATTAAGTCCTGGAAAAAACAGGACAAAAGCTTAGCGGAGATCCGGTGGCGCCAGTTCTTTGGGTTTGCCGGATCAAAGGGGCGCAGGTGATGGGCGAAACTGACCTTGGTGTCATGGTAGCCCATTTCCCGGCGGATCTTGTGGATCAGTTCATAAGCCCGGAGATGGCAATAGGCCAGATGGGCCATGACGGTGAGCGCCTTCGAAAAGGACTTTTCTCCGGGGGGCCAGATCCCAAAATTATAAGAGTTAGTGGCGTAGACTTTAGGCTCATTGATGGTGATATACTCGGCAACCAGATCGCCAAAAGAACGGACA
>JAAYHY010000047.1 GCA_012735135.1 Bacillota bacterium
AAAAATGAAGATCATAGATTTATATAAAAATAAACCGGTGATCTCCCTGGAAATCTTCCCCCCCAAACCCGGAACGGCGCTGGACGGGGTCTTCGCCACCATTGATGCCCTTTCTGTTCTCCGGCCCGATTTTATCAGTGTCACCTACGGTGCCGCCGGGGGGAGTAAAGCCTATACGGTCCAAATTGCCGATACGATTAAAAACAAATACGGGATTGAAGCCCTCGCCCACCTGACCTGTATCAATTCGACCAGGGAAGAAGTGGCGGCGATCCTTGCCCGGTTGAAAAAGGCCAAGGTCGAGAATATCCTGGCCCTTCGGGGTGACCGGCCGGCCGGCGGGAGTCCGGAGGATCAAGCTAATTCCGATTTTGTCTATGCGTCGGATTTGGTTGCGCAGATTAAAGCAACGGGAGCTTTCTGTATCGGCGGCGCCTGTTACCCCGAAGGTCATACGGAGGCCGAGAGTCTCCTGGCCGATCTCGGCAATCTAAAAAGAAAGGTCATGGCCGGGGTTGATTTTTTGATCACCCAACTTTTTTTGGAAAACAGCTTATTTTATGCTTTCCGGGAAAAACTTGAATTAATGGAGATTAAGGTGCCGGTTTCGGCCGGGATCATGCCGGTGATCAACAAAAAGCAGATCGAAAGGATCACCAGCCTTTGCGGGGCCAGTATCCCGCCAAAGTTCCGGCGGATTCTGGATAAATATGAAAACAACCCCGAGGCGTTGAAAGAAGCTGGCATCGCTTATGCCACCGAACAGATCATTGATTTATTATCCAGCGGAGTGGACGGGATCCATCTCTACACGATGAACCGGCCGGAGGTGGCCAAGAAGATTTTTAGCCAAATCACGGAGATCCGTAACTATCTGAAAGAGAAAGCGTGAGGGGGAATTATTCCCCCTCTTTTTAAGTAGTCGCCCGCGCCGGTCACTGCCAGTATGACGTGGCCAATCCTGACCTAAAGGCCGACCGGCGCCGGTCTTTGGTTCCGGTTTCCTTTAAGCTTTTAGGTAGAGAGCCCCCTTAATAAACTTCATCAATTCGGCCACCAAAAGTTCGTCATGGGCAAAGACATCCTCGTCGATAAAGAGTTTCAGGCGTTCTTTGTAGTACTCACAAGTATAGGAGAATTGCAGCAGGATAAAGAGGTTGTCGAGGAAGAAAGCAAAATACCGTGGGTCAATGTCTTGGCGCACTCCTTCATTTTTCTGGGCTTCGGCGATAAAAGACGCATACAGTTTGGCGGTTATTCCTTCCATAGCGGAGACGATTTGGCCGACCACGGCGGGATCATTCTCCGTGGCCATCTCGTTATATAACCGGGTTAATGAGATGTTTTCCCGGGAGTGTATCTGGATTGCCCTGATGATCGCCTCTACGGTGTTTAAAAAATTCATTTTCCGGCTGATGATCCCGTTAAGGACCGCTTTTAGTTTATCAACGGAAGAACTGACCGCCATTAAGTATAAATCATGTTTCGTCTTGAAGTATTTATACATGGAGCCCACACTGATCCCGGCTTTTTTGGCGATGATATTGATATTGGCGCCGTCAAAACCATGTTCGGCAAATTCGACGATGGCCGTTTGCAGGATCTTTTCCTGTTTATCCGGCGAAAGTTTACTAAAGGATTCTTTATTTAAGCGAAGCATCCGTTTGTCACCTCAACATAGTGGTTGTAAATTATCACGGCGGAAAGTATCTTCAGCGGCGGCGCCGATCCGTCTAGATTATACCATGGTTAAGTATAAACCGGCAATTACCGGGGATTTTCAGCACCATTTCGTTAATATCGGGTTATTATTGACGCGCATCGCAAATAATGGTAACATTAAAATAGGTGAGTGAGCACTCACTCACTCACTTTAGATAACGATCGGAAAGAGGGGGAGAAAGATGGGGGAAACCTTTGCCATTTCCCAATATCCGGATGCGGACCAGATCATCAAAAAACTGGACCATTTAATCCGGCAGCCAATCTATACCATCCGGCCGGAGAAACTCCAGGAGTATGTGGAGAATTACTTCAATAAAAAATGTGCCAAATCCAAAGTGATGATTGAAGAAGCCAAGCAGCTGATCCCGGGGGGAGTCCAGCATAACCTGGCTTTTAACTACCCGTTCCCTTTAGTGATCACGAAGGCGGAGGGCGCCTACCTGTACGACCTGGATGGGAACAGATATTATGATTTCTTACAGGCCGGCGGTCCGACGGTTTTAGGGAGCAACCCTCCCGCCGTTCGTAACAAGGTCATTGAATTACTCAATGATTGCGGTCCTTCAACCGGTCTTTTCCATGAATATGAGTACAAACTGGCGAAAAAAATCGCCGAGCATTTCAAAACCGTAGAGATGTTCCGGATGTTAGGGTCGGGCACCGAAGCCTGTATGGCGGCGATCCGCGTGGCCCGGCTGGCCACGAAGAAAAAGTACATCATTAAAATGGGCGGCGCCTACCACGGGTGGAGCGACCAGTTGGCTTACGGGATCCGGGTGCCCGGCTCGAAATGGACCCAAGCGGGGGGCGTGCCCCGGAATTGCTTCAAATATACCCAGGAATTCTTCCCCAATGACCTGAACGACCTCGAACGGAAGCTCCGCCGCAACCAATTGCGGGGCGGGACGGCCGCAGTGATGATCGAACCGGTGGGACCGGAGAGCGGGACCAGGCCCTTGCGTTATGAGTTCAATAAAGAGGTGGAGGCATTATGCCGGAAGTACGGAGCGTTGCTCATCTTCGATGAGGTGGTCACCGCCTTCCGGATCGGAATGTCCGGCGCCCAAGGTTACTTCGGTGTCTCCCCGGATTTAACCGTCTTCGGTAAAGTCGTGGCCGGAGGCTATCCCAGCGCCGGTGGTTTGGGCGGAAAAAGAGAATACATGAAATACCTGAGCGCGGGGATTGCCGGGGGTGAAAAACACAAAAAAGCGCTGGTCGGCGTGACGATGGCCGCCAACCCCTTAAGTTGTGTCGCCGGCTATTACACCCTTTGTGAAATTGAACGGACCAATGCCGCCC
>JAAYHY010000048.1 GCA_012735135.1 Bacillota bacterium
GCCCAGTTGGTTAGAGCGCTACGTTGACATCGTAGAGGTCAGCGGTTCGACCCCGCTCCTCCCCACCATTTATTAAAGTTCAGCAGGAAACTGCTTTTTTTTTATCAAAATATAAAATTATCCCGATTTTAGTATAATTTTTGCCGCCGTTTAGTACTTGTAAACGCAGAGGCCTTATGCTATAATATAAATTGATGGCGGGCATTTTCGACCAGAATAATGGAAGGGGAGGGGTTTTATGATCCTTTCCGCAGAGTTTTTCTGGAGACTATTTGAGATTACCGGGTCGATCGCAGCCTACTTGTTATATAAGGAATTTATTAATCTCAATTAAAGGAAAGACGAGGAAGGAAAAGAGTAACCGCACGGAACGGCACAGGGAGGAATGGCAAATTGAGAACATTCCCCGGGAAGGCGGTTGAAGTTCGTTCTGGAGTCGCTGGCTGAACAGGAGAGTAGGCCATGCCGGTTTCCACCGTTACCGGAAAAGATCCTTGCGAAAAGGATCTGCAAAGCGGAGTCAGTCATGACTAAGATGGGTGGTACCGCGGAAGTAACCTTTCGTCCCTGAATATGGGCGGAAGGTTTTTATTTTACATATTATTTCCCAAACCCAGGAAGGAGGTTAATCGTATATAAATGCAAGATGAATTAAGAACAATTGAAGAACAAGCTCTAAAGGAGATCACCGGTGCAGCCTCTTCCCAACAATTGGAAGAGATCCGGCTGAAGTATTTCGGGAAGAAAGGTGTGGTGACCCAGTATTCCCGGACTCTGGGCACCCTTTCTCCTGAAGAACGGCCGCTGGCCGGTAAATTAATCAATAACCTGCGTGGACGCTTGGAAGAAGCGTTAGAAAACCGCCAACAAGAGCTGGAAAGCTTAGAAGCGGCTGCCAAGTTTGAACGGGAAAGGTTGGATGTGGAACTTCCGGGGAGACGACCCCGGCGGGGTCATCCCCATCCGCTCCAGTTAATTATCGACGAGATTACCATGACCTTTTTAGGGATGGGTTTTTCCGTGGCGGAAGGCCCCGAGGTGGAATTGGATTTCTACAATTTTGAGGCCCTGAATATCCCACCCGAGCATCCCGCCAGGGAAATGCATGACTCTTTGTATATCACCGATAATATGCTCTTACGGACCCATACTTCTCCCGTCCAAGTCCGGACCATGGAAAAACTCTACCCCAATCCGGTACGGATTATTGTACCGGGACGGGTTTACCGCCGGGATGCCCTTGATGCCACCCATTCGCCCATCTTCCACCAGATTGAAGGGTTACTGGTGGACAAAGGAGTAACCTTCGGTGATTTAAAAGGGGTGCTCACCGTCTTTGTCCGGAAGTTCTTCGGCGAAGACCGTCAGGTCCGGCTTAGACCAAGCTTTTTCCCGTTCACCGAACCCAGCGCCGAAGTAGATGTTTCTTGTGTTTGCCGGGGCGAAGGTTGCCGGATCTGCAAAAACACCGGCTGGATTGAGATCCTGGGCGCCGGTTCAGTCCATCCAAAAGTGCTCGCCATGGCTAAATATGATCCGGAAATCTATTCCGGGTTTGCCTTCGGCATGGGGGTGGAACGCATCGCAATGCTCAGGTATGGGATTAGCGATATTCGCCAATTCTACGAAAATGACTTTCGTTTGCTCAGTCAATTTCACTAGGGGGGAATAAGGATTGCGCGTCTCATATAACTGGTTACGGGAATATGTCCCGCTTGAACAAAGCCCGACCCAACTGGCGGAAATCTTAACCATGGCCGGGCTTGAAGTCGATGAAATCATCAATTTGGGGGCCTCTTACCGTTCCCTTAATCTTGGACAAGTGGCCTCCATCACGCCTCATCCGAAGACCGATAAACTTTACCTTTGCCGGATCCGTTTATATGACGGCGAGGTCAACGTCATTACTGCCGCCAAAAATTTAAAGGTGGGCGATATTGTTCCTCTTGCCCTTCCCGGCTCCCAACTACCGGACGGGAAAATTATCCAGCCCGCCGAATTTCAGGGGATTATTTCCGAGGGGATGCTCTGTTCCGAAGAAGAACTGGGTCTCGCCCGCCAGTCGGAAGGAATAATGGTTTTACCCACCGGTACCGATTTAAAAGCCGATTTACCGACGGTGTTGGGGTTGGACGATTATGTGCTTGTCTTAGAGTTAACCCCCAACCGGGCTGACTGTTACGGCATGCTGAACCTGGCCCGGGAAGTGGCGGCGCTCACCGGCGCCCGAGTGAACTTGCCGGCTTCTCCTGTGCAGGAAACAGAAGATCCCATCAGGGATTTGGTTACCGTGGAAGTAATTAATCCGGAATTGGCCCCCCGTTACGCCGGCCGGGTTCTCCTCGATGTTGAAATTGGCGAGTCTCCTTTATGGCTGAAAACCCGCCTCCTTGCAGCCGGGATGCGTCCCATTAACAACCTGGTCGACCTGACCAACTATGTCATGTTGGAGTATAACCAACCACTACATGCCTTCGATCTAAACCAGATGGCCGGCCGGAAAATCGTGGTCCGTTCGGCCCGGCAAGATGAGTCCATTAAAACCTTGGATGGAGAGGAAAGAAAGCTCCATCCCGGACAGCTGGTGATCGCCGATGCGGTACGCGCCCAGTGTATTGCCGGGGTAATGGGGGCTTTCGATAGCGAAGTAACCGCCTCCACCCGGACGATCTTTTTGGAATCCGCTTATTTCGCTCCGGTCAGTATCAGACGTACCGCCCAAGAGCTTGCTATCCGGTCCGAAGCGGCGATCCGTTTCGGGAAAGGACTGGACCCGGAGACGGTGCCCTTGGCCTTAGACCGCGTCGCCTTTTTTGCCCAGCAACTGGGGGTCGCCCGGATCGCGAAAGGGGTCGTCGATTGCAATACCAAGCCGGCTGCGACCCGAAAAATATGGTTCCGTCCGGAGAAGATCAATGCCTTACTCGGTACAAAACTGGAAACCGGCTACATCCGGGAGATCTTCCAACGCCTTCACTTTAAAATTGAGGAGGACAGCACCGACGGGAAAACTTATGTCCTGCCTCCATCTTACCGTTTAGACATCGAAAATGAAGCGGACCTGGCGGAAGAAGTGGCCCGGATTTACGGCTATAATGAGATCCCGGCCACCTATCCCGCCGCCCAAATAATCGGGAAACTCACCCCGGAGCAAGAATTCACGGCCAAAACCAGAGAATTTCTTTTAGGTTTGGGGTTAAGCGAGATTATTACCTATAGTTTCCATGGCGAAAAAATGTTTGACCGCCTCCACATCCCGGCCGGGCACCCTCTTCGCCAGGCAGTAAAGATGAAGGTACCCCTCAGTGAGGAAGGGTCTCTAATGCGAACCACTCTTCTGACGGGTGTGTTGGAAACACTAAGTTATAACGCCAGCCGGAACCGGCATGACCTTAAAGTCTTCGAAATCGCCCATGTTTATCATCTCAAGGCCAATACCGGCGAGTTACCCGACGAGCCGATGCATCTGGCCGGCGGACTGAGCGGACGGCTGGAGGAACCCGGCTGGAACCAAAGCGACCGGGAGGTCGATTTTTATGATGGAAAAGGTCTGCTCGAAACCCTCTTTTCCCACTTGCGGGTTAAGGAGGTAAGTTACCGCCGGGGTGAGCACCCCGTCATGCATCCTGGACGGACCGCCGTCATCGAAGCTTCCGGACGTCAGGTTGGGTTTGTCGGTGAAATTCACCCGGCGGTCAAAAAGGAGTTTAACCTTACCGCCCCGGTGGTCCTTTTTGAGCTAAATTTGGATCAGTTGTGGCAAGGAGCCGAAAAAGCGGTAATCCGTGTCACTCCCTTGCCGAAATTCCCTCCCATCCTGCGGGATCTGGCCTTCCTGTTACCGGAAAAGGTAGCGGCCCAAGACCTCGTCAACCTTTTCCACGAAATTAGCGGGGATAAGCTGGAAGCGGTAAACTTATTCGATGTTTACCAAGGTGATAAAATTCCTTCCGGCTACCGCAGTTTAGCCTTTTCCTTGACCTTCCGCCTCCCCGATCGCACTTTACAAGACGAAGAAGTTAACACGATTATGGAAAAGATCATCACGACCGCAGCGGAGCGCTGCCAAGCACAGCTCCGGGCCTAACCCTTTGGAGGCAAAAAGCCTCATTCTTTTCAGTCAAAAGGAACATTACTTGGTTTTTGCAAGTTAGAATCAACCATCCGGATAGCGGATGGTTTTTTTTTGGCCCGTCTCCGGCAACCGGCTAACTCCTGAGAATCCACGGTAAAAGCCAACCCCGGATGCTTTTCAGTAAAATCCTCTCTGAAGGTGCTTTTTGTCATTATAATTAGGGTAAATTAGGGGGAAAAATTTAATATTCGGTAATCTTCGGGATAAAAGAATTATTGGAAAAAGTCGATGATCATAGTGACTCAATTTAGGGGGGCATTGGGATGGTCTTAAAAAACCTGGCCACGATCTGGGCGGAAGCACTGGCACAAGGGGCAGGCGAGAAGGACTCTTACAAAATAGATTTAGTCCGGTATATGGTGGAAAGTTTACTCTCCATGCTGCTCTCCCTCTTTTTTATCCTGATCTTTGGACTAATCTTTGGTGTTCTAAAAACAGCCCTTCTCATTACAATCGTAGTTGCCGTCTTAAAAACTTTTATGGGCGGGTTACACCTGAAGACTCCGCTCCGGTGCGCTCTGGTGGGTGCGGTCATGACCATTCTCCTTAGTTATCTTGCCCGAATTTTACCTTTTCACCAGATCCCAAAGCTGGTTCAATTATGGGTCTTCGTCTTTTTAGTTTTTATCGTTTGGAAACAAGCCCCCCTTGAAGCGCAGGGAAAACCACTGACGATTGAGCATAAGAAGAGTTTAGCCCGCTATTCCAGACTCCTTATTCTTCTAATTACTCTGATTTGTTGGGGCTGGCCACAAGGCTTCGCTATAAATGAACTTTTCTATGGTACGTTTTTTCAAGGATTAAACCTAACTCGACCTTTAGCCCTTGCCTTAGCTACCCTTGATCATGCTTTGGACCGCGCAGCCGACAAGTTTCAAGGAATTATTCGATTATAAATAGAAAGGAGGTTTTGAAAGTGAAAAAACGGATTTGTTCGGTCCTTCTGTCGGTACTGGCGATTCTGGCCAGTTGCAGTCTGTGTTCGGCGTGCTTTTTCATCTGGTATCAGCCGGAAATTCCCCAGAAATAGCAACATTGAAGACAAATAGTCCTTAGTCCTTACTCAATCTGTAGATTATCAAATGATGAAAATCAAAGCCAGGTGAGTAACTAGCATCGGAGGTTTCTTGAAGCAGCTTCGTAAAAAAGAAACTGATTATTCTTAAGCACACGTATTCTTAAGAGACGTATGTTTATATGTTTGACATATAAATATACGTCTATCCTATGCGCTCAATCTTTGAAGTGCTTAAAGGCAGGTGTTAAGATCCCTTGCCAAAAGATGTATTATTGCAGCTCGTCGCAGGGAAGCAACATTATACCTTATTTTTAACGTTTATTGTTTTCATAATAAACTGGGTAGTGATGCTCAAACTAGGCCTAATAATAATCCGATGCACAGTAAAAATACAAAAGCTTATTTTCCCTTGGGCTTTACTTGGTGTTATATACAGCCTTATTACCAAGCAAATTATTTCTGAATTCCTTTATTTTTTTACAACATTACTGGTGATTTTCGTTATATTGCTAATTATATCTAAAAAGGATCCGTTAACCGTTTTCTTTGGCGCATTAACATCACTACTCTCACCAATCTTTAGTATATTATTATTTGGACAGCCTTTACTCATGATTAATGTTACGCGGGAAATAATGTTAGGGCCAGAGGGTATAGTAATCGGAAGTATATTAGAAGGTATTGTGCCAGCTTTTTTTCTTGTCATTACGCGTAGTAGTATCCGGTCTGAAGAGGACAAAAATAAAACATTCTGTCGCAATGTAATAATTAGTATATTCCTTTTATTTGTTTCGTATTTTTTATGCGCAATCGTTTTTTATTACCTCACTAATTATCGGGACTCAATTCTCTGGTATGTTCTAATCAGTGAGGCCATACTGGTCAGCATTACAATTATTGCCTTTTTCCGGCTCAGATCGGTAATTAAAAAAGAGCAACAAAGAAGTGAAGAAAACCACAGCACCTACCTGTTAAGAACGATCCTCTCCAAACAAAGGGAGTACCGGAATTTTTTCCAAGTGATCCGCGCAATGGCGGAAAGGGAAAGCAACCAGAATATTGTTGATTATATTGATCACATCTTAATTGATATGTCTTTAATTGAAGAGTCTAATGGCGTCAACCCCATTTTCGCCGCTTTCCAGGTGGCTGAACAAATCAAAGCCAAAGAAAAAGGGGTTGAAATCTCTACCAAAACAAAATCGGATCTACACCAATTAAGGGAGCCGGTTCAAGTATATGATATTTTCAAAGACTTACTACAGTTTTTTGTCGATTACGAAGAAAGGGTCTTAGCGGATGAGCATCGTATCAACGTCGAAATTGACGAGACAGATCAGGAATATATCTTTAAAATAACCCGCAAGAACGGTAGGGAGGAGTCGGGAACGGATCTTAATCATGTATCTACTCCCCCGGAAGGAGAGCATCGTCTGGAACAGATTGCGAAACGTATTCGGAAACTACGGGGAAAGATTTTTTTCTTGTATCAAGAGGATAAATTAAGGGGCTGCCTGTTTAGAACCGCCAAGGCCAAACCAAAAGATTACCTTTTCCCCTTTAATTTTGGAACCTGACTCCTTCCGAAGAAGGAGTTTACTTTTTTATTGTCAAATATATAAAGGATAACATCATCTTAGGTGGTGAGCTCCGGTGACGGCCCACAAAATCGAAGGCAAACCTCTAAACCGTGTAACCATTAAAATCATGGGTGATGAGTATAATGTAGTCGGACCGGAGTCACCAGAGTACATTGACCGTCTGGTCGAAACCATCGAAGCAAAGATTGACACGATCCAAAAAGCCCATGGTGATGCCAAGTTATCCAAAACTCAGTTGGCCATCTTAGTTGCCTTACAGATTACGGATGAATTGGAAAAGCTTCGCATAGACCATGAAAATCTGGAGAAATTATTACAAGCAGCCAAATAGGCTTGGCACTACCGGAGGAAATAAACATGAACCTGGATCTAGCCTTTTTAGACTGGGCAATTATTATAACCTTACTCATCTTTACCTACCGCGGTTTCCGCCATGGGTTTGTCCAGCAATTTCTGGGCATCCTCGGTTCCGTGGTGGCAGTTATTGCTGCTTTCTATTTTTACCAAAAACTAGGAATTATCTTGTCCGATTGGCTCCGGATCTCCGAAAATTTAGCCGGAATTCTTGGGTTCATCCTGATTCTGATTGGGATTAGCGCGGTTGTTGGTCTTAGCGGTAAAAAGTGGAAGAAAGCAACCGATAATTCTTCCCTTTCCACCCTGGATGGTATCGCCGGGGCAGTCTTTGGCGCTTTTAAAGTTTTAATCGTCTGGGTTTTAATCCTCCTGCTTCTTTCCTCTTTACCTTGGGAGTTTATTCAAACCCCTTTGCTGGAATCGACTCTTGCCCGGGATGTTTTAAAATTGGCCCCCTATTTTTATTTCCTTCAGGAACGGGCCTTACCTGCCGATGTGCCGCGGCTCTATTTAACACCGGAGGGATTACAATTTAGAAAGGTCAAATATGAAGATTTAGATGGAAGCACCTGTATCGCCTGTGGGGGAGAGGTTCGTTATCTAGGTACGGCCAAACAAGGCCTTTTTTATTTTCCTCTCTTCGAATGTACCGTCTGCGGACGCCGGAGTGACGGCTGTCAAACCTTCGAAGGGTTTCATCTGTTTTATGGCCGTTGTCCCTGGGACGCAAGGACTTTTCCTAACGGAACCAAATGTGAAATCTGGAGCGATCAATCCCCGGTTTTTCCGGCCACCATCTGCCCGGTTTGTGGGCAAAGTAATGTAAGCTCCTTTTAGCGTGTGGGTGGGGGAGGATCGACGGAAATAATATACACTATATTATAATAAAGTAAAGTGAGGAACGATGAAAAACAACAAGTTTGTCCTACCGGAATTACTTGCCCCGGCCGGCGACTGGGAGACTTTAAAGGTGGGGGTAGCCGCCGGGGCGGATGCGGTTTATATCGGAGGAAAACTCTTCAGCGCACGGCAGTATGCCCCCAATTTCGACCATGAGGAATTAGCGAAAGCCGCCGACTATCTCCATCTCCGTGGCCGTAAATTATATGTTACCGTTAATACCTTGATTAAACAGGAAGAAATTGATGGTTTATTGGAGTATATCGACTATTTATCCCAAATTGGGGCCGATGCGGTTATTCTCCAGGATTTGGGAGCGCTCTATTTGGTCCGTACCTACTGGCCCCATTTACCTGTGCATGCCAGTACCCAAATGACCGTCCACGATGGCGCCGGAGTCCGTTTTCTCCAAAACCTGGGGGTGGAAAGGGTAATCCTCTCCCGGGAACTCAGTTGGGAAGAGATCAAAGCCATCCATGAAGAAAACTCCGTCCAACTTGAAGTCTTTGTCCATGGCGCCCTTTGCGTCGCTTATTCCGGCGCTTGCCTGTTCAGTAGTCTGGTCGGTGGCCGTAGTGGGAACCGGGGGCGCTGTGCCCAACCTTGCCGGTTGACCTACACTTTATACCAGAACAGAAAGAAGGGAAACCCGGTGTTGGTTTCCGACCGCGAAAAACACCTGCTTTCCCCAAAGGATCTGGCACTGATTTCCGCTCTTCCCCAATTAATCACCGCCGGGGTCAGCTCATTAAAGATTGAAGGCCGGATGAAAGGAGCGGAATATGTCGGTTCGGTGGTCAGTACTTACCGGAAGGCTTTGGACCGTTATGCCGAAGACCCCGCTCATTTCCAAGTCACTCCGGTGGAACAGAAAGCTCTGGCCACCGTCTTTAACCGAGGCTTCTCCTCCGGGTATTTTCTGGGGGATCTTGGTCCGGATTTGATCAGTCCCGACCGCCCCAACAACCGGGGACGTTATATCGGCCGGGTAAAAGCTTACGACGGGAAAAGAAAAAAATGCCTGGTGAAATTGGAAGAAAACTTAGCCGAAGGCGATGGGGTGGAAATATGGGTTAAAGTCGGAGGCCGGGTCGGAACCATTGTTGAAGATCTGACCGTTAACGGCAAAAAAGTCGAAGAAGCCCAAGCCGGAACGGAAGCTTGGTTTGCCCTGCCCAAGCCGGTTAAAGCAGGGGACCGGGTTTTTCTTACTTCTTCGCGGCTTTTAAGTCAAAAAATCCAGGAAATGATGAGAAATGATTATCCCGGAGGGAAACTTCCCTGCACCTTACGGGTGGGTGTCACACCGGGCGAGCCCCTCTTTTTGGAGATGGAAGGCCTGGACGCGAAAGTAACGGTCCGGTCGGCGGAAAAAGCGCAAGTGGCGACGAAACGGCCATTGACGGAGGAAACCTTAAAAAATCACCTGACCAGATTAGGGGATACTCCCTTCCGCGCGGCCAGTTTTACCGCCACAATCGAAGGCGAGCCAATGCTCCCTTTCAGCCAACTGAACCAGGTGCGCCGGGAAGCGGTTGTGCTCTTAAGTGAAAAAATCTTGGCTGCCCACCGCCGGCCCCCCCATGACTTTCCGGTGATCAACAGGGAAGAGGATGAGGCAAAAACCGGATACAAACGTTCCGGCCCTTCTTTCCTCACGGTCTTTGCCGGCAATCTTGACCTCTTAAAGGTCGCCTTAGCCTCGGGTGTTCCCAAAGTAATCTTCGGAGGCGAGAGTTTTACCCCCGGGTTTCGTTGGACCAGCGAGCATCTGGCGGAAGGGATGGAACTGGCCCGCCGGTCTGGCGCCCGGGCCGTGATCGCTCTTCCCCGGATTACCCGGGAACGGGAGAAAAAAAGGGTGATCGATGCTCTCCGGACCAGTCACGAGCTTCGTCCGGACGGTCTTCTTATCTCCCACTTAGGAAGTTTGCAAATGGTACTTGCCGAGTCCGAGTTGCCGGTCTATGCGAACTATCCTTTTCACTTCTTCAATTCCTATACCCCGAAAATCTTTGACCGGCAGCGGATCAAGGGATTTACCCTTTCGCCCGAATTGACCAAGGGAGAAATCCTGGCTTTGGTCAATCACCAAGAATTTGACCAAATCGAAGTGGAGCTCATCGTCTTCGGCGCCCTTGAATTGATGGTTTCCCAATTTTGTCCGGTGGGGGCCTGGGCCGGGCAAAAGCCCCCCCAAACCTGCCCGCGCCCTTGTAGGCAAGGACAATATTTCTTACGGGACCGGAAAGCCATTGATTTTCCGGTGGTGGTTGATGATTTTTGCCGCATGCATTTGCTTAACAGTAAGTATCTTTCCTTACTCCGGGAATTTCCGCTCCTTGGTGAGAAGAGGTTGAGTTTACGGTTGGAATTACGCCACCAAAACCCGGAACTGGCCGCCAAGGTGATCAGGATCTTCCAAACGGCTTTAGCCGCCGGCGGGAGCGAGGAAGACCAATCCGCCTTGGAAGCCATCCTGGACCTAGGACTGACCAGAGGCCATTTTTACCGGGGAGTTGAATAATAATGATTTACACATCTTTTGAACTATGATAAAATTTATTCTGTAGTTTGCGGCGAAAAGCCCAATCAAATCTTGAACGCCACCCCTTTCTGGGATGACCGTTACCTCCGGCGGTTTTCTCGGATTGGAGGGCCAGTATCAATAAGGAGGTGAAAACCAGTGCTGACGCTAGAAAAAAAAGCGGAAATCATTCAGAAATACCGTCTTCACGAAGGTGATACCGGTTCGCCCGAGGTCCAAATCGCGATTCTGACGGAGAGAATTAATTACCTAACCGAACACTTAAAGATCCACAAAAAGGACCACCATTCGCGCCGGGGTTTGTTAAAAATGGTCGGCCAACGGAGAGGTTTATTAAACTATCTCTACAAGAAAGACATTCAGCGGTACCGTTCGATCATTGAACGCCTTGGGTTACGCAAATAAGAAAAGGAAGCGGGGGCTACCCGCTTTTCTTTCTGTATTTGGTCATAATAATAAAAACTGTATACCCTGTTTCCGGAGGATCCGGAGCAAGGTAGAAAGGGGGTTTATTTATTGAACAAATACCGGATTGACTTGGCTGGCCGCCCTTTAATTATTGAAATTGGGAAAGTGGCCAAACAAGCCAATGGCGCAGCCTGGGTCAGGTACGGAGACACAGTCGTTTTGGTCACCGCTGTTGTCTCGCCACAACCCCGCGAAGGGATTGATTTTTTTCCGCTCTTAGTAGACTATGAAGAAAGGCTCTACGCCGTCGGCAAAATTCCCGGCAGTTTTCTCCGGCGGGAAGGACGCCCGACCGAAAGCGCGATCCTGGCTGCCCGGACCATCGACCGGCCGATCCGGCCTTTATTCCCCAAGGGGTTCCGCAATGATGTCCAAGTGGTGGCCACCGTCTTATCGGTTGATCCCGATAATCCCACCGATACCACGGCCATGATCGGCGCATCCATCGCCCTCTCCATCTCCGAAATTCCTTTCCAGGGGCCGGTGGCCGGCTTGCACGTCGGACGGGTCGATGGCAAATTTATCATCAATCCCACCCTAAAGCAAGCGGAAAAGAGTGACCTGGATATCATTGTTGCCGGAACCAAAGACGCCATTATGATGGTGGAAGCCGGAGCGAAAGAAGTTCCCGAAGAAGTAATCCTGGAAGCCATCCTTTTTGGCCACGAAGAAATTAAAAAGCTGGTCGCTTTCCAGGAAGAGATCAAAGCTGAAATCGGCAAACCCCCCATCCAAGTGGAGCCCTACGAGCCCGATCCGGAGGTTGTCGCGGCCGTAAAGGCATATAGCGCCGACAAACTAAAGGAAGCTCTAAGGACCGGTGAAAAACTGGAAAGGGAAGCCCGGGTGGATCAGCTTAAAGAGGAAACCCATCAGTACCTTGCGGAACAATTAGGGGAAGAAGCTTACGCCGAAAAAGCCCGTGATATCAGCGAAGCCCTTGACGGGCTCATCAAAGAAGAAGTCCGCCGGATGATTGTGGAAGAGAACATCCGGGTGGACGGCCGGGCCTTGGACGAGATTCGTCCCATCAGTTGCGAAGTGGGAGTACTACCCCGCGCCCATGGTTCCGGTCTCTTTACCCGTGGACAAACACAGGTTCTCTCCGCCGTCACTTTAGGACGGGCCAGTGAAGAACAGATCCTGGACGGTTTGAATGATGAAGACACGAAGCGCTACATACACCACTATAATTTCCCCGCTTTTAGTGTAGGCGAAGTCAAACCGGTCCGCGGTCCCGGCCGCCGGGAGATTGGCCATGGCGCTTTGGCGGAAAGAGCCCTCGCCCCGATGATTCCACCGGAAGAAGAGTTTCCCTACACCATTCGGGTTGTTTCGGAAGTGTTGGAATCAAACGGTTCGACTTCCCAGGCCAGTATCTGCGGGAGCACCTTAGCGCTCATGGATGCCGGGGTCCCCATCAAAAAACCCGTGGCCGGGGTAGCAATGGGCTTGGTTAAATACGGGGATCAAATCCGTGTCCTCACCGACATTCAGGGGTTGGAAGATCACCTGGGTGATATGGACTTCAAAGTAGCCGGAACGAGAGAAGGGGTCACCGCCATCCAAATGGATATGAAGATTTCCGGCATTACCAAAGAAATCCTCCAACAAGCCTTGGAGCAGGCAAGAAAAGGCCGTCTATTTATCCTCGATAAGATGCTGGAAGTGATTGATAAGCCCCGGGCCGAACTCTCGCCCTACGCGCCACGGATGATCACCTTTGAAATTGATCCGGACAAGATCCGCGATGTCATTGGACCCGGTGGGAAGATGATCCGGAAAATAATTGAAGAAACGGGCGTTGATATTGATATTGAAGATGACGGCCGGGTCTTCATTACCTCGGTGGACAGGGCCGCGGGTGAAAAGGCCAAAGCCATTATTGAACGGCTCACCAGTGATGTGGAGGTAGGCAAAACCTATCTGGGAAAAGTAGTGCGGCTTATGAATTTTGGCGCCTTCGTGGAAATCTTACCCGGAAAAGAAGGTTTAGTCCACATCTCCCAACTGGATAAAGACCGGGTGGCGAAGGTTGAAGATGTGGTCCAAATCGGGGACGAGATTCTCGTTAAGGTCATTGAAATTGACAAACTGGGCCGGATCAACCTCTCCCGCAAAGCGCTCCTGGTAGAACAGGAACGAAGTTAAGCAAGAACCGAGAGGAAATTCTCGGTTCTTTTTTTATTCACGAAAGGACGAAGTCCCGTCATATACTGTCCTATAGGATAAAGAGAGGAGGAAGGACGATAAACCCTTTATTCCATCTTCAACGGTACGGACGGCTTCTTCTGGTGGGAATTACCCTCGTTTCCTTGATTAAATGCCTGATCTTCCCGAATGCGCTGGATGTGTTGATCCTGGTGGGACTGCTTTTTCTGACTGCTGTCGTCATCCTGAACAACGGTCGCTGCCTCTAAGGTTTTTTTGCCCATATTATGGAAATTTATGGCAATTTACCTTTTTTTAATAATAAGTCTTGACAAATCACATAAATTGGGGCATGATGGATTATGCAGAGACAAAGTGGAGTGAAGTGGAGTGAAATGGAGAAGAGGGTGAAACGGTCTTGTTTATGGGGGAATACCAGCATTCCTTAGATGATAAAGGACGCCTTATCATCCCCGCTAAACTCAGAGACGGACTGGGGGAGAAGTTTATTCTCACCCGTGGACTTGACCGTTCCCTTTTTGTTTATCCTTTATCCGAGTGGGAAAATATAGAGGAAAGAATGAAAACATTACCGACAACCCAGGCTGATACCCGCGCCTTTGTCCGGATGTTCTTCTCCGGAGCCATTGAATGCGAACCGGACAAGCAATGGCGGATTACGATCCCGCCCAATCTGCGCACCCATGCCCGGATCGATAAAGATCTTTACATCCTTGGTGTCTCCACCCGGATCGAGATCTGGGCCCGGGAGGTCTGGGAAGAATACGCGGCGCAAGCGGAAGAGTCCTACGAAGCTTTGGCCGAAAAAATTGTTGGTATTGGGATCTAGGACGGTAGCCAATGGAAGAAGTCAGACACCTCCCGGTGATGCCCACCGAAGTTTTACAGTACCTTGACCCGCAACCAGGAGAAGTTATGGTTGATGGGACAATTGGTTTGGGGGGACATGCCAAATTAATCGCCACCCGCCTAGGCACCGCCGGAGTAATGATCGGAATTGATCAAGACCCCACGGCGCTGGCGATTGCCCGGAAGAACCTGGCTTTTTTCTCCGGAAAACTGATGCTCTT
This sequence comes from Bacillota bacterium, assembly GCA_012735135.1. Classification (GTDB taxonomy): domain Bacteria; phylum Bacillota; class UBA4882; order UBA10575; family UBA10575; genus Capillibacterium. The sequence goes on from JAAYHY010000048.1 coordinate 14,270, forward strand.
TCATGATAATTTCCGCAATATCGGCTCGATTCTCCGCCATTCCTGTCCGCAGGGGAGCAATGGTCTGCTTTTGGATCTTGGTGTCTCTTCGCTCCAACTTGACACGGGAGAAAGGGGATTCTCCTATCAACAGGATGCCCCTTTGGATATGCGGATGAATCCAAAGCAAAAGTTTTCCGCCGCTGATCTGGTCAATACCTATTCCCAAGCGGAATTAACCCGTATTATCCGGGAGTATGGTGAAGAACGGTGGGCAAGCCGCATCGCCCGGTTTATTGTGGAACAAAGGGCAAAAAGGCCTCTCGTCAGCACCGGCCAGTTGGTGGAGGTGGTTAAGGCGGCCATCCCCGCCGGCGCGCGCCGGACAGGCCCCCATCCGGCCCGTCGTACTTTTCAAGCCATTCGGATCGCGGTTAACCGGGAATTGGATGCCCTGCAGGAAGCTCTGAATGCGGGTATCTCCGCTTTACAGCCGGGAGGGCGGATTGTGGTGATTAGCTTCCATTCTTTGGAAGATAGGATCGTCAAAAATACCTTCCGTCAGCGGGCGAAAGCATGTCATTGTCCTCCGGAAATCCCGATCTGTCAGTGCGGGGGAAAACCGGAACTCAAAATTTTAACTCCCCATCCGGTGCTGCCCACCGCCGGAGAATGCCGGAATAATCCGCGCAGTAGGAGCGCCAAACTTAGAGCCGCCTATAAACTGGTCTAGGTTAGGAAAGGAGAGCATAAAAATGCTAAGGGCGAGTGCAAAAAAATGGACGCCTGAATCGTCAACCCCGTTCCGAACAAGGAAAGTAAAAAGGGTTGTTCTCAATATGGAAAAAATCCGGAAGTTTCTCCAAATCGGCGGGTTACTCGCTTTATTGACCATGGCCAATGCCTCCATCCAGGCTCTGGTGGCACAAACTCAGTACCGGTTGGCCGGTGTCCAGGCCGAATTGAAAATGGTGGATCAACAGATCGGCTGGCTCCAATGGGAACTGGTCAGTCGAGTCTCCCAACAACAAGTGGCGAAATTAACGGCTAAGAATGAATCGGTAGATAACATAGAAAAACCGAAGGATTCCTTAAGTCAACTTGCTCCGAATCTCGTTCTTCCTCCATCCATTTTGCTTGTTGATCCGTCCTCCGTTTCCAGGGAGAAAACGGTCACGGCTAAACTCCATGATTGGGTCGCTGGAGTTGGACGCACCTTGGCCAAAGGAGCGTTCGCGGAGTGAAATAATAGGGGGGTATCCGGGTGTCCGGACTTAATCCATTTTTCATCAGAAAAAGAACGACCTTGCTTCTATTATGCATTTTCGGCGTAGTAGGAATCCTGACAGGTCGTCTTTTCTATATTCAAGGGATTAAGGCCAACTACTACCAACACTTGGCCGAGGACCAAAGATTACGGGATATCCGGGTCGAGCCCATGCGCGGGACGATTTTTGACCGGAAGATGAATACTTTGGCCTTCAGTTTCGACACGGAGGCAATCTATGCCATCCCTTACCAGATTAAGAACCCCCTGGCCGACGCAAAAATTATTGCCGAAAAGTTAAACCTCTCCGAAAAGGAAGTTTACAGCAAGCTGACGAAGAAAACATCCTTTGTCTGGATTAAATTAAGGCCTTTACCCGAAGAGGTGCAGGCAATTAAAGAAGCCCGGATCCCCGGGGTAGAAATCGCCCAAAAGGCCCAACGCTTTTATCTTCAGGGTTCTTTGGCCGCACATTTACTGGGGATTTCCGGTATTGACAACCAGGGTCTGGAGGGAATTGAGAATTATTACGACCAATACCTCCGGGGCATTCCCGGCAGTGAGCAAGCGGAGTATGATTCCAAGGGTAACCATATCCCCATGGGAGAACGGCGTTTTATCGACGCTCAGAATGGAGCGTCTTTAGTTTTAACCATTGACCAGGTAATCCAATACATCGCCGAACGGGAGTTGGAAAAGGCGGTCGTGGAGAACGGGGCTAAACGGGGCGCGGTCATTTTGATGGATCCGATGACGGGAGAAATTTTGGCCCTGGCCAACTACCCAACGTTCGATCCCAATCAATATGCCCAGTATCCCACAGCCTATAGACGGAACTGGGTCCTGGTCGACCAGTATGAACCGGGTTCGACTTTTAAAATCATCACGGCCGCCGCTGCCCTCGAAGAAGGAATCGTCCGCCGGGACTCTCCCTTCTTTGACCCGGGTTTTATTATCGTCGAAGACCGGACCCTCAAATGTTGGCGGGCCGGCGGCCATGGCAGTCAGACTTTTATCGAGGCGGTCGAAAATTCATGCAACCCGGTTTTTGCTTCTCTGGCGCTTCGTTTAGGACCTCAAAAATTTCTCCAGTATATCAGAGCTTTCGGTTTCGGCGAGCAAACCGGGGTCGATTTCCCCGGAGAAGCAAGGGGAATCATCCCTCCGCTTTCACGGATTAAAAACGTGGAATTGGCCACCATCGGCTTTGGGCAGGGCATTTCGATCACCCCATTACAATTATTATGCGCGCTTTCCGCCATCGCCAACGGGGGCGAGTTGCTCCAACCCCGGTTGGTAAAAGAGATCCGTTCCCCCGACGGGCAAGAGGTCCTCAAAGAATTCGGGAAAAACACCATTCGCCGGGTGATCTCCAAAGAGACCGCCCGGGAACTTGCCACCATCTTGAGTTCGGTGGTGGAAAACGGTTCCGGAAACCGGGCGCGGATCGCCGGCTATACGGTGGCCGGCAAAACCGGCACGGCCCAAAAGCCGGGGAAAGGAGGATATGGGCAAGAGCGGATCGCCTCCTTCATTGGTTTCGCACCGGTAGAGGACCCTAAAGTCGCCGGAATAATCATCCTGGATGAACCACAAGGTCCGGTGAAATATGGCGGGGTGATCGCCGCGCCCTTTTTCTCCACCATTGTTGGGGACACCCTAAAGTATTTAGAGGTGAAACCGACTAAAATCACAGAAGAAAAGCGGCAAAAAACGGAGGAAAACTTGGTGGTGGTCCCGAACTTTCTCCATTTACCCCGCGCGGAAGCCATTCAAATTCTAAAACAAATGGGATTAACCTACCGGGAATTGGGGACGGGAGAGTATGTAATCGCCCAGAACCCGAAAGCGGGGGTCACCGTAAAACCAAATACCACCATCATCCTTTACTGTGATGAGGAGTCGCGCTACGGAAAAGAACTTTCCACGGTCATTGTCCCTGACTTAAGCGGATTAACTCCCCGGGAGGCAGAGGAGGCCTTAACGAAACTGGGATTAAAACTGTCCGTTCAGGGATGGGGGATTGCCCATCAGCAAATTCCGGCGCCGGGAACCCGCTTGACCACTGGCGCCACCGTCACCGTCTACTTTACCGCTGCGAAAACCAACCCTTAGTGGAATAATATGCTAATAAATGTAAAGAATAACATTGGATCAGGAATATTTGTAATTTGAAGGTGTTGTCAATGAAGTTAAGAACTATTTTGGAAAATATCCCCATACGTAAACTCAATGGTGATCCGGACGTTGAAATTACCACGGTCTGTGCCAATTCGCAAGAAGTGACCCCCGGCGCCCTATTTATTGCACTGAAGGGTTCGCTCCACGACGGACATGATTTTATCTCCGAAGCAGTGGCGAAAGGCGCCCGCGCCGTCATGGTGGAAAAAGAAGTCCCGGTCCCGCCGGAGATCAGCATGGTGCTGGTGGATAATACCCAAACCGCCCAGACCTTTGCCGGTAAAAATTTCTATGGGGATCCGGCTTCCAAACTTAAACTCATCGGTATTACCGGCACCAAAGGCAAGACGACCACCACTTTTATGATTTATTCAATTTTAAAGGCCGCCGGTTATAAAACCGGCCTCATCGGTACCATTTACAATTTAGTGAACGGACAGAAATTGGCCACCAAAAACACCACCCCGGATTCGCTGGCTTTGCAACAACTGATGGCGGAGATGGTTAAAGCGGAAACCGAATACGTAGTGATGGAAGTCTCTTCCCACGCCATTGCCTTGGGGCGTATTGCCGGCTTGTCCTTTTACCGGGGAGTCTTCACCAACATCACCCGGGATCATCTGGATTTCCACCATACTTTTACGGAATATTTTAAGGTAAAGGCGAGCTTTTTCCGGAACCTGCCACCTACCGCCAAAGCTGCCATCAACATGGATGATCCCCACGGGTCCGAAGTTGCGGCTGTGACAAAGGGAGAAGTCATCGGCTACGGTCTGCAGGCAGGACTCACCGTACGGGCGGAAAAGGTAAAAACCTCCATGAAGCATACGGAGTTTGAGCTGATTAGCCCGGCGGGGCGCATACCGGTCCGGCTGAACCTCATCGGCCAATTCAACGTTTACAATGCTTTAGCCGCCGGCGCTGTTGGTTTTTCCTTAGGTCTTAATCCGGAAACAGTGACCCGTGGTTTGGAGCTACTTCCGGGAGTGCCGGGCCGGTTCCAACAGGTCCCTACTCAAGGTGAATACGCGGTTGTCATCGATTACGCCCATACACCCGATAGTTTAAAAAATTTACTTGCGACCGCCCGGGCCTTGGCGCCGAAACGGGTAATAACGGTTTTTGGGTGCGGAGGCAACCGGGACCAGGGCAAAAGGCCCCTGATGGGCGGGGTCGCCGCGGAATTAAGCGATTACACCATCATTACCAACGACAATCCCCGGCGGGAAGATCCGGAAGTAATCGCCGCTCAGATTAAAGCCGGCTTTTTAGAAACCAAGCCCGACGGAGCTTTTGAGGTCCTCCTCGACCGGAAAGAAGCGATTCGCAAAGCCGTCCTCATGGCCGAAAAGGGCGATCTGGTTGTCATCGCCGGAAAAGGCCATGAAACCTATCAAGACTTTGGTACATACAAGATCCATTTTGACGATAAAGAAACGGCTGAAGCAGCAATAAAAGAGAAAGAAGAGGCGTAACCATGCCGGAATTTACTAACGAAGAACTAATCAGCGCCACCAACGGAAAGTTGGTGCGGAGTGGGAACCAGGAGAAAATTGGCGGGGTCAGTATCGACAGTAGAACCCTGGTTCCGGGGGATGTTTTTTTTGCCCTCAAGGGTCCCCATTTCGACGGCCACGATTATGTGGAGGCGGCCATCAACAAGGGAGCGGCCGCGGTCATCATCGAAAAGGAGATTTCTATACCCCCGTCCTGGCCGGGCACCGTCCTTAAAGTCCCCGACACCCGGCAGGCCTTCGGATATTTAGCCCGTTTCCACCGACTCCGTTTCGAGCTACCGGTCATCGGTATCACCGGAAGCAATGGTAAAACCACCACCAAGGAGTTGATCGCCGCCATCCTCGCCCAAAGGGGAAATGTGGTGAAAACTGAGAAAAACTATAACAACGAAATCGGACTCCCGCTTACCCTCTTGAAGATTAACGCCGCCACCAAAGCCGTGGTGGTGGAGATGGGGATGCGGGGTAAAGGGCAGATTGCTTATTTGGCAGAACTGGCCCGCCCGACGCTGGGCGTCATAACCAACATTGGCCTGACCCACTTGGAACTGCTGGGGAGCCAGGCGGCGATCGCCGAAGCGAAGGGTGAATTAATCCAAGCCCTTCCTCCTTCCGGGGTTGCCGTGCTGAATGGGGATGATCCTTTAGTTAGCCGGATGGGGAGGGCCTGTCCCGGACAACCCCTTTTTTACCGGCTCTCTTCCGGCAAGGATGAAGCGGGGCCCCGTCCCGACCTTTTTGCCGTGGCCATTACGACCAAAGGGGAGAGGGAGGAGGTAACCGTTGACGGCCGGTGGGGTAAATTCGACTTTAGTCTTCCGCTCCTCGGCCGCCATAACGTAGCCAATGCCTTAGCCGCGGCGCTCGTTGGCCTAAGTCTTGGCCTTACCCCGGCTGAAGTCGCCCAAGGCTTGGCCGGGGTACAGAATGTGGAGAAACGTCTCCGCAAGTTGGAGGTGGCCGGAATTACCGTTTTGGACGATACTTACAACGCCAGCCCGGCTTCGGTTCAAGCGGCCTTGGAGGTTTTGCGGAAATTAAATAACCCCGGGCGGAAAATAGCAGTGTTGGGAGATATGCTGGAACTGGGACCAATCAGTAAAGAAGCCCATTGGCAAACCGGGGCACTGGTCGCCGCCTCCGGCTGCAATGCCCTCTTTGCCTACGGCCCTCTCTCCTTGGCCACAAAAGAAGGCGCGGCGAAAAACGGTGTGTTTGCCCGCCATTTCTCCAGTAAGGAAGAATTATGGCAGGAGTTGGAAGCCTATTTGTCTCCGGGCGATGCGGTCCTGATCAAAGGATCCCGGGGCATGGCAATGGATGAGGTCGTCGCAAAAGTAATTACCTTAGAGAGGGAGGGAGAGCAATGAGGATCCCTTGGCTTGCTCTTATTTTAGCAGGAACAACGGCCTTTTTATTTATCATTCTCTTTGGGCCTTCAATCATTCGTCTTTTAACCAAATTAAAATTGGGTCAAACCGTCCGTACCGACGGGCCGAAAACCCACCAAAAGAAAAGCGGTACCCCGACCATGGGAGGGGTTCTGATTTTGTTTGGGATTACCGCCGGGACTTTAGCCGGTTTAGGCAGTCATTGGTCAAATAATCTACGGTGGACCCTCTTTTTGACCCTCGGGTATGGCGCCTTAGGCTTCCTGGATGATCTTTTGAATATTATTTACCATCGTTCCTTAGGTTTAAAAGCCCGTTATAAACTGCTGGGACAAGTATTTTTCGCCGGTCTATTCGGGTTGTATGTGGTGCAATCGGGGGTTATGGAGACCTTAAAAATACCTTATTTCTCCACCCACTTGGCCTTCATCAACCCGGTGCTCACCTTTCTCTTTGTTGTCTTTACTTTGGTCGCCATGTCCAATGCGGTTAATCTCACCGATGGACTGGACGGGTTAGCCGGCGGCACCACGCTCATCGCCGGACTGGCCATGGGGATCCTCGCTTTGCTTCAAGGTGAAACCGCTCTGGCCACCTTTGCCGCAGCTATAGTTGGCGCCTGTTTGGGTTTTGTCTGGTTTAACGCCCCCCCGGCCCAGGTTTTTATGGGGGACACCGGCGCGTTAGCTCTCGGCGGCGCTTTAGGAGCGATCGGCATCCTCTCCCGGACCGCCCTTTTTCTCCCCATTATCGGTGGGATCTTTGTCGCCGAAAACCTCTCGGTGATTCTCCAAGTCCTTAGTTTCAAGGCCACCGGAAAACGAATTTTACGCATGGCGCCCTTACATCACCATTATGAATTGGGCGGCCTCTCCGAAAGCAAAGTGGTGATTCGCTTTTGGATTGTAGGCATCCTCTTGGCATTATTAGGACTCGCCGGTTATAAAATAGGATAGGTGATCTTAAAAGCCGGCAGGAGAATTATTGAATAATCGTCCACGCTGGCTTCGGCCAGCGCATATGAGGTAATGAAAATAACCGGACTATTTTCTGGGTTGAGGTGAGGAAATGAAAGCTGGTAGGCCTGATTTGTTCATCTTCTTGATCGTTCTCTTCCTGTTGATCCTGGGCGTGGTGATGGTGACCAGCGCTAGTTTCCCCCGCGCCTTAAGTTCGACCGGCGGCGCCGATCCCTTTACTTTTGGCAAGAAGCAATTGTTCTTTGCCTTCCTCTCGTTGGTCATGATGGCAATCATGATTAACTTTGACTACCACCGTTTTCGTAAGCTCACGGTGGTCTTTGCCGTTTTGGCCCCGGTCTTTTTGGTCCTGGTCCTTTTTTTCGGCGATGAAATCAACGGCGCCCGCCGGTGGTTTGATTTTCGCGTCTTTAACTTTCAACCTTCGGAATTCGCCAAACTGGCCCTCATTTTTGTCCTGGCCCATTACTTAGCCGAAATCGGGCAGGAAGTGCGGAACTTCACCACCGGTATTCTGATCCCCTTGATTTACGTTGGTTTAATCTGCGGGTTAATTATGATGGAGCCGGACTTGGGAACAACCATTGTGGTGTTTGCCATCTTTGTGGCGATGCTTTTTGCCGCCGGGATGCGGATCAGTCATCTGTTTCTCCTCGGATTGGGAGGTCTCGCTGCCAGTGCTTTCTTAATTCTGCAAGAACCCTACCGGTTACAGCGGCTTTTTTCCTTTATCGATCCGACCCAGGACCCGAAAGGCTCGGGCTGGCAGATTCTCCAGTCGCTTATGGCTTTAGGCTCGGGGGGAATTATCGGTTTAGGCTTGGGGCGGAGCCGGCAGAAATTTTTCTACTTACCGGAACCCCATACCGACTATATCTTCTCCATCATCGGCGAAGAATTGGGGTTATTGGGCACCAGCTTAATCCTTTTCCTCTTTTTGGGTCTGGCCTGGCGGGGATATAAAATTGCGCTAGCCGCCAATGATACTTATGGCAGCCTTTTAGCCGTGGGGATCACTTCCTGGCTGGTGATGCAAGCCTTAATCAATATTGCCGTGGTGACAGCCACCATTCCGGCCACGGGGATTACCCTTCCCCTCTTAAGCTACGGTGGTTCATCCCTGGGGATTACCATGATTGCCGTGGGAATCCTTTTGAATATTTCCCGCACAACCCGGGATAATCTATAAATCTGTAGGTAGAAGCGTGTTCAACCTAGGGACAACCTGGCCCGTTGTCACTAAGATGATGTCTTTTGCATAAAATACCTACGTCAAAAAGGCATAAAGAACATGCGTCACCATAGTTACGGCTCCTTTACTTCTATTTTAATCGCAATCACCGCTTCGGCAAGGATGGAGGTGACACGGGTGGAGCAATTGCATATCGTCGGCGGACAGCGCCTCCAAGGCCAAGTCCGCATCAGTGGCGCGAAAAACGCGGTTTTAAAATTAATGGCCGCCTCCCTGTTGGTGGAGGACGAATGTATTATCCGGAATGTGCCTTTAATTAAAGATGTCTTAACCATGATCGAGGTCTTGCGCAGTTTAGGAGTGGAGTTATCCTGGGAGGAGGAAGCGGTCCTCAGAATTAAACCGAAAAAAGGGTTGAACTATGTCGCCCCTGATGAACTGGTCCGGGAGATGCGCGCCTCCGTGCAGGTGATGGGGCCCCTTTTAACCAAGATCGGTAAAGTTAAACTGTTTCAACCGGGAGGCTGTGTGATCGGGCAACGACCAATTGATCTGCATCTCAAGGGCTTTCAGGCTTTAGGCGCCAAGGTTATCGAAGAACACGGTTACGTTTATGCCGAAGCCAGCAAGCTGAAGGGGGTCGATATCCACCTTGACTTCCCCAGTGTCGGCGCGACGGAGAATATTATGGCGGCGGCGATTCTGGCCGAAGGGACCACAGTCATTAAAAACGCCGCGAAAGAACCGGAAATTATCGAAGAACAGAACTTTTATAACCGTTTAGGCGCCCGCATTCGCGGCGCGGGCACCGATACAATCCGGATTGAAGGCGTCCCCGCTTTACGCTCGGTTCCGGTCGACTATACGGTAATTCCGGACCGGATTGAAGCCGGAACCTATCTTCTGGCCGCGGCCATCACCGGCGGAAAGGTTACCCTTTTGGATGTGATTCCCGAACATTTTGAGGCCTTGACCTCAAAATTAAAAGAGAGCGGGGTCCAAGTAGAGATTGACGGCGACACCATAACGGTGACCGCCAATAAAAAATTAGAGGCGATCGATGTCACCGTCTTACCCTATCCCGGTTTTCCCACCGATCTCCAACCGCAGATGACGGCCGTCATGTCCCTGGCCGATGGTACAAGTCTGATCACAGAAAATGTGTTCGGAGGGCGCTTCCGCTATGTCGATGAGTTAATCCGCATGGGCGCCAACATCCGGGTGGAAGGAAGAAGCGCGGTGGTGAAAGGGGTAAAACGCCTGACCGGCGCTACCGTGATTGCTCCGGATTTACGGGCGGGCGCGGCCTTGGTCCTCGCCGGCTTGGCCGCCGAAGGAAAAACCATCATTGAAGGGGTTCATTTTATTGACCGCGGCTATGAACGGATCGAAGAAAAACTAGCCGCCTTAGGCGCCGAAATCTCCCGCATCCGCTTATAAAGGAAGAGCCCCAACATATGCTGCTTATCATGGACGAGAAAACTGAGTATAAATTTTCCTCCCACTGTAAAGAGTAAAAAATAAGGAATATTTTTCAGAGAAGATCGTAACATTTAAGGAGAGAACTAATTTTGATGGGGAGGGGCAAATTTTGGAAACGAAAAAATCACTAAAGGCCTTTACTTCAATATTGACTAAAGTAGCCGGTCTGGTTTTCTTTGCGTTTCTTGCCATCTCATTGGGGGTTATTTTCGGTACCTTGTTTAAGGACTGGGTAAGCGAGGATCCTTTATCGCCGGTCCAAGGCGTCAATGAGCCATACAAGGAACCACTGACCATCAAACTTCCGGAGCAAGAGGCGCCTGAAGACACCAGCAGTGCTTATTTCTCTGCCGACGAATATTTCCCGTCCGAAACGCCAGTTAAGTTTAAAGTGCAAGTCGGACCATTCCAAGTCCGGGAGGAAGCGCTCCAGGTCGCCAATACCTTACAGAACGAAGGCTATCCGGTTTTTGTCAGCAAAGGCCTCCCGTGTTATGTCCAAGTTGGCGCCTTTTCCAACCCAAACAACGCCAATAATCTCCAGAATGAATTGCTCAGTAAAGGTTATTCCGCCTATATTAAACAGGAATAATCCGCCAACCGATTGGAAAGATCCGTCTGTGCTTCCAAAACGACAATTCTTTTTTAAAGCAGGATTTAAAACAGAATTGTCGTATTTTTTTTTAGGCTCTTTTTTTAACGGAATAAAACAGTCAATTTCCATAAGGAGATGGCCGGATGAAGTTAAGCGCCGTACAAAAGTTGTTGAAAGCAAAGATCCTGACCGGGGAAGAACTCCTAGACCAAATCGAGGTCAAAATGATCTGTGGTTCCGACTTGATCAGTGATGTTTTAACATTTACCAAAGCAAAATCCCTTCTCCTCACCGGCTTAACCATCCCCCAGATTATTCGGACCGCCGAGATGATTGATCTCTGCGGGATCGTCTTTGTCCGGGGGAAAACCCCCGGCGCCGATGTTGTTTCCATGGCGGCGGAGCGGTCTCTTCCTTTACTCGTTACCGATCTTCCCCTTTACGAGTCTTGCGGTCTTTTATATACTGCCGGTATCCAAGGTTGTAGCGGACTGCAAAACAACAACCGGGGGTGAAAAAATTGGCGGAAACCCGGGTCCTTTTAGAGTTCCCGGTGGAAGGGGGTAATTTTCCGGCGGCCGGTGAAGCGGCCAGTAAGGTAAAGAAAACCCTCCAAAAGTTGGGCATCGATTCCGATTTGACCAGAAGGGTTTCCATCGCCACCTATGAAGCGGAAATGAATATCGTGATCCATGCTGAGTATGGAAAAATTACCTTACAAGTGGATGCGGAAGGAATTTGGGTCCGGGCAGAAGACCGGGGGAAAGGGATTCCCGATATTGACCAGGCGATGCTCGAAGGATTTTCCACCGCACCGGAAAGGATTCGAGAAATGGGTTTTGGCGCCGGGATGGGATTGCCCAATATTAAAAAATGCGCCGATCAGCTTGAGATCAAAACTAAGCTCAACGTCGGTACTACCGTCGACATGGGTTTTTATTATCCGGCAAAGAGTAAAAGTGAAAAGCGGACAACCTAGGCCAAACTGATCTTCCGTGAGGAGGTGGTTTGATGGAGCCCCGTGCCCATTCCGTCGTCATGGACGAGGAGAAATGTAAAGGGTGTACCAATTGCATTAAAAGGTGTCCGACGGAAGCAATCCGCGTCCGCGGTGGTAAAGCGTTTATCCTTACCGAACGTTGTATTGATTGTGGGGAATGTATTCGCACCTGCGAAAACCATGCCAAAAAAGCAGTAGCCGATTCCTTGGAAACCCTTCAGCAATATAAATACCGGGTGGCTTTGCCCGCTCCCAGTCTTTACGCCCAGTTTAAATCCGAAAAGCCCGAAAAGATCCTTGCCGCCCTTTCTCAATTGGGTTTTGATGAAATTTACGAAGTGGCATATGCGGCCGAGTTAACGACCTGTGCCATTCAACAGTATATCCGGGACTACCGGGAAGCCCACGGTGCCGAGGCTTATCCCCTTATTTCTTCATCCTGCCCGGTCGTCACCCGTTTGATTCAAGTGCGTTTTCCCAGTTTGCTCCCAAATTTGATTCCGGTGGATCCACCCTATATTACCGCCGCCAAATTTTTTCTCCGGCAAAGATTGCCCGCTCTCAACCTTTCCCGGGAACAAGTGGGCGTCTTTTTTATTACACCTTGTCCGGCCAAGATTACCGACCTTAACAATTACGGCAAACAATTGGTGGACGGCGCCATCCCCATTAACGTCCTCTTTGGCAAGGTGAATCAACTTTTGTTCCGGAAAGGAGATTCCCCGTCGGTACGGGAAAGTTCCGGCGTGGGAATCGGCTGGGCCCGCGCCGGAGGGGAAAATTTTGCGGTCAAATCCGAAAACGCCATGGCGGTTGACGGGATCCAGAATGTCGTTGCCTTGTTGGAAGAGATCGAAATGGATAAACTCCAAGATATTGAATATATCGAAGCCATGGCTTGTCCCCAAGGTTGTGTTGGCGGCGCCTTAACGGTGGAGAACCCCTTTGTCGCCCGGGTAATGATCCGGAAACTAGCCACCCAATACGGCGACCAGATTTTACCGGCTAAAGTGAAGGCGTTGTACAAAGAGTTAACCAAAGAGCAACCCCGTTTTTTCATCCATGACCAAGTAATCCCCGCCAAACCTGTCTTAAAATTAGACGGGGATTTAACTAAAGCGATTACTAAATTAAACCAACTAGAGGAGATTGTCACAAAATTACCCGGGATTGATTGTGGCGCCTGCGGTTCGCCGACCTGCCGCTCATTAGCGGAAGACATTGTTCAGAACAATGCCCAACTAACCGATTGTATTATTATCCTGCGGGAACAATTGGAAGAGTTGGCACAGCGCTTATTGGTTTTAGCCCAAATCCGGCCACCGGCGATGGGTTGGGAAACTGGAAGAAAGGGGGAGAAAAATGACCCTGAAGGAATTGGCCGCGGGGATTGAGGCGGAGGTGGTGACCGGTGAGGAAAGACTGGGGGAAAAGATCACCGGAGTTTACGTTTCCGACCTCTTAAGCGATGTGATGGGGCACGCCCGGGAAGGAGAAGTCTGGCTGACCATCCAAACCCATACCAATGTGGTGGCGGTAGCTTTATTACTGAACTTAGCCGCCGTTGTGTTTACGGCCGGCGCCAAACCCGACGCTTTAACGGTGGAAAAAGCGAAAAAGGAGGGGACTGTTCTCCTTACTACTCATTTAAGCACCTTTGAAACAGCTGGACGCCTCTACCTAAAGCAAAATGAAAAGGCCACTTAAAACCTATAACGCCGATCTTCACCTGCACACCGTCCTTTCACCCTGTGGGGACGGGCAGATGGTGCCGGAACTGATCTTTTCCCAAGCCCTAAAAAATCAGGTTAAGGTACTGGCGATTACGGATCACAATTCCACGGGTAATCTTCCGGCTTTTCTACGCTGCTGCCCACCGGAAATATGGGTAATCCCCGGGATGGAAGTCCAGACCAAAGAAGAAATTCATTTGATCTGTTTGTTTCCCGGCCTGGAACCGGCGATGGAGTGGGGGAGGACGGTCCGGGCGTTATTACCGCCTGTCAGGAACGAAAAGGGGTACTTTGGCCCCCAAATCATCCTGGACGAAAGGGGAAAGATCAGCGGAGAGGAGGAACTTCTTCTCCTTAACTCCATTGGTCTGTCTCTGGAAGAGACCGTGGTTCAAGTCCGCAATTTAGGCGGGATCATCTATCCGGCCCATATCGACCGACCGGCCTTTAGTATCAACTCACAAATCGGGTTTATCCCCGCCACTTTGGAGTTTAGAGTCCTGGAAATCTCAGCGCGCACTTCTTGGGAACAAACCAGTCGTCAGCATCCCGGCTACACGTTAGTCCAAGCCTCCGATGCCCATTATTTACCCCAAATTGGCGTGAAGACTTCCACTTTACAAATGGCCGGTTTGGACTGGGACGAGTTGCTTTTAGCCTTAAACCGGCAGGAAGGGAGGGATGTGATCCTTCATTAACATTAATGTAATGTGGCAAATCCAGCTATTACATTGAATTTTTGTTAAAACAATGGTATTCTAAAGCGTGGAGTAAGATCTATGCTTGAGGAGGCAGTAAAGATGGCAGAAGCATGTTGCCATGGTATTTCGGACGAAAAATACCAGAAACTTGATGAGATCATTAACCAGTACAAAGGAAAGCCGGGTGGCTTAATTCCGGTTCTCCATCAAGCCCAATTAATCTTCGGTTACCTGCCGAAAGAAGTGCAGATCAGAGTAGCGGAAGGACTTGACATCCCGTTAAGTGAAGTCTATGGTGTGATTACTTTTTACTCTTTCTTCTCCCAAAAGCCAAGGGGAAAATATACCATTGGCGTTTGTTTAGGGACGGCTTGCTATGTGAAGGGAGCAGCCGAAATTGTTGAAGCGCTGGAGGAAAATCTGGGCATTAAAGTCGGAGACACAACCGAGAATGGAGAGTTTTCCTTAATGGTCACCCGTTGTTTGGGCGCCTGTGGGCTGGCTCCGGTCTTAACGATTGGTGAAGATGTGTATGGACGTTTAACTCCTGATAAAATTCCGGAGATCATCAAAGCTTACGAGAATCGGTAATATCCGCAAAAAAGGAAAAACGTTTTTTTATTTTCCCCTCCTTGTGATTTTTGGATCAAAGTCCGGTGATCGTTTTGAAAGACCTTTCCTTACACCTTTTGGATCTAGCTCAAAATTCATTACGGGCGGGAGCTACTTTAATCGGTTTTTTCCTTGACGAACGCATCGAGGAAAACCTCTTGGTTGTCGAGATCAAAGATAACGGCAGAGGAATGACCCCCGAAGAAGTTGCGCAAGTAATGGATCCCTTTTTCACGACCCGGACGACCCGAAGAGTAGGTTTGGGTGTGCCGCTCTTTGCCGCCGCCGCCCAGCGCTGTGGCGGCGAATTAACGATCCGGTCCACACTAAATCAAGGAACACATCTAACTGCCCGTTTCCTTTTAAACCATTGGGACAAGCCTCCCCTGGGTGATATGGCCGGAACGTTAATCACTTTAATCGCCGGCCATCCCGGTACGGATTTCGTCTATCAGCACCGGAGGGGAAAAGTCCGGTATTATTTTGATACCAGAAAAATTAAAGAACAATTAAAAGATGTTCCGATTTGTAACCCAACGATTTTAACTTATTTAGAAGAAGAGATCCGGACAGGTTTAGCTCAGATCGAGAACTTATAAAACTAATTAAGCAATAAAGGAAGAAGGGAAGGAATTATGAACCTTTATCGTGCTCATGTTTTAATATGCGGCGGCGCCGGTTGCCTTTCGTCGGGCTGTAAAGCAGTCCAGGAAAAATTTATTGCCGAATTAAAAGCGCACAACTTGGAAAATGAAGTCAAGATGGTGGAAACCGGGTGTATTGGCACCTGTGATCTGGGACCGGTCATTGTGATCTATCCGGAAGGCGTTTTTTACAAAAAAGTCGCTCCGGAAGATGTTCAAGAAATTATCGAAGAACACCTGATTAAAGGAAGGTACGTCACCCGTTTATTATATGAACGGCCAGTTTCCGGCGAACAGATCCCCTTTTATAATGAGATCGATTTCTTCCGGAAACAACAGCGGATTGCCTTACGGAACGTCGGGATCATCAATCCCGAAGTGATTGAGGAATATATTGCCCGGGACGGCTATTTGGCCCTGGGCAAAGTGCTCACGCAGTACACGCCCGAACAAGTCATCCAAGAAATTAAAGACTCCGGTTTACGGGGGAGGGGAGGAGCCGGCTTTCCGACCGGTTTGAAATGGGAGTTTACCAGAAAAGCCCCCGGCGATCAGAAATATGTGATCTGTAACGCCGACGAGGGGGACCCCGGCGCTTTCATGGACCGGAGTGTTCTGGAAGGTGACCCCCACTCCGTAATCGAGGCGATGACCATCGCCGGTTATGCTGTTGGCGCCAACCAAGGCTATGTTTACGTCCGGGCGGAGTACCCCTTAGCCGTGCAAAGGTTGGAGGACGCGATCAAAAAAGCCCGTGAATTCGGGATGTTGGGTGAGAATATTTTGGGAACCAGTTTCTCCTTTGATCTGGAGATCCGGGTCGGGGCCGGTGCCTTTGTCTGTGGTGAGGAAACAGCCCTCTTGGCCTCCATCGAAGGGAAGCGGGGAGAACCCCGTCCCAAGCCGCCTTTCCCAGCCTCCCACGGGTTATGGGGCAAACCAACTTTAATCAATAATGTGGAGACCTACGCCAATATCCCCGTCATTATCAACCGGGGCGCCGACTGGTTTAAACAGTTCGGGACGGAAAAAAGCAAAGGCACAAAGGTCTTTGCCTTAGCCGGAAAAGTGAATAACACCGGTCTGGTCGAAGTGCCGATGGGCACTACTTTGCGCGAAGTCATCTTTGAGTTGGGCGGTGGTATTCCCAACCATAAACGGTTTAAAGCAGCCCAAACCGGTGGTCCCTCCGGCGGTTGCCTGACCGAAAAAGACCTGGATCGCCCAATGGATTACGAGTCGTTAGTAGCGGCCGGTTCGATGATGGGGTCCGGTGGCTTAATCGTCATGGACGAAGATAACTGTATGGTGGATGTCGCCCGCTTCTTCCTGGAGTTCACCCAGGATGAATCTTGCGGAAAATGTACCCCGTGCCGGATCGGAACCAAAAGAATGTTGGAGATTTTGATCAAAATCACCCAAGGTAAAGGCGAAGAGCGGGATCTGGAGATCTTGGAGGAATTGGCCACTACCATTAAAGCCACCGCCCTTTGCGGATTGGGTCAATCGGCGCCAAATCCGGTCCTGAGCACCATCCGGAATTTCCGGGATGAATATTTGGCCCACATCAGGGAGAAAAGGTGCCCCGCCAAAGTCTGCCGGGCCTTGTTGCAATACACAATTATCAGCGAATTGTGTAAAGGGTGCGGCTTGTGCGCGCGTAACTGTCCGGAGAAAGCCATCAGCGGTGAACCGAAGAAACCTTACACCATTGACCAGGAAAAATGTATCAAGTGCGGTAATTGTCTGGATAAATGTCCCTTTAACGCAATTGAGCTTAAGTAATAGCGGGTAAAAGCGGCTAATTAAATTTTCCTCCTTCACCACCTCGCCTTTTTGTTCATATCATGTACCAGAAGAAATTCGTCCTTGGCAATTATTTTCTATGGCGGAATGGAGAGGAGGAAGGGCAGATGGCCCAATTACCGAGTACGCATCGACCCAATCTCCTTGATCAGTTGAGCCCCAGAGAGCGGGAGATCCTGCCTTTAGTGGCTCAAGGAAAGGATAATCGCGAGATTGGTAGGATCTTATTCATCAGCGAAAAAACGGCGAAAAATTATGTCACCAGTATCCGGAAGAAATTAGGACTGAAAAACCGTACCCAGATTGCCCTCTTTGCGCTTAAAGAGGGGATCATTAATCTTGATGACACTTTAGTCAATTAGTTTATTACCCCATAAAGATAATCTTTGTGAACTGTAGGGATGCAGTCTTGACTTACCAAGGCTGCATTTTTTTACATAAAGGATTAGGACCTAAGACCACGAAAATATTAAGCACCGAAGTGGTTGCGGTCTATGGTATACCTGATGGTAGAGGAGGCGAAAAAGCGGACAACCACCGGTTGGACGGAGGGAAGAACAAACCAACCGTTGCAGCACCGACGAAAAGGGCAGTCTGAAGGGAGAAGATTCGATGCGGATACGCGCCCGATTCGTTAGTAGTCTCATTCTAGCATTTGCCCTCATCTTTTTGGTACTGCTTCCAGCACTGGCTGCCACCTACTATGTGACTTATGGGTCCTCACCCTATTATACGCCACCAACTGGTGGTTACTCTTCCGGGAGTGGAAGTACGTATCAATACAACTCGGGGAGCTACTCAACGAAATATAATTCGAACTACTCCACGCAGTACTATTATTACACCAGCCAATACAACAATGGATCAAGTTATTATGTGCCTCCGAAAACAAGTACTCCGGCTCCGAGCAATCCGAAGCCAAGCAACCCTGCTCCGAGTAACCCAACACCGTCGGAGCCCCAACCGACCAACCCGACGACCCCAAGTAAAGGGTTGACCACTATGGAGCAGAAGATGGTAACCTTAGTCAACCAGGAACGGGTCAAGGCTGGTTTACAAGAGTTAAAAGTGGACAACACCCTGGTACAGTTGGCCAGAATGAAAAGCCAAGATATGATCGACAAGAACTATTTTGGCCACACGTCACCGACTTACGGTTCGCCTTTTGACATGATGAAAAAAGCCGGTGTCAGTTACTATACGGCCGGTGAAAACCTGGCCGGCGCCGGTTCAGTCGAATCGGCCCACGCCAGTCTTATGGCCAGCTCCGGCCATCGCGCAAATATTCTCAATGCCCGGTATAACCATTTTGGCGTTGGGATTGCGGTAGGTGGCCCTTATGGGAATATGTTCACCCAGTTATTTATCGGAAGATAAAAATCTAAATTCTGCCTTTTCTCGGAAAAGCTGCACCGCTTTTCCGCAACACAAAAGCCTGCTTATAAAGCAGGCTTTTGCGCTTTATTGATAAATTTATCCGTTTTGCGGCTGGGCTTATGTTTTTACTCCATGTCACATAACCCGGGGAGGATCACGCAACAGGACATTATCCAAAATCGAAACTTTAAAACTTACGGATCAACCCGATCACTTTCCCTAGAACCGAAAGGTGTTCAGCATAAATCGGGTTGTAAACCGGGTTCTCCGGCTGGAGCCGGTAACGGCCTGCCTCCCGGAAAAACCGTTTGACCGTGGCCTCGCCATTATCAAGAAGGGCCACCACAATCTCGCCGTTATTGGCGGTGGAAGTTTTATGGACCACCACCAGATCCCGGTCAAAAATCCCGGCGTTAATCATACTGTCCCCTTTAACCTTTAAAATAAAGAGATCCCGGTGGGAAGTGAAATCTTTAGGCAAAGGATAATACTCTTCAATATTCTCTACCGCCAAGATCGGTTCACCGGCGGTCACCCGGCCGACCACCGGAACCGGTATAATCTCCGGGGAGAAAAGTTCGGTGGCTTCCGGGAAAGGTTTTAAGATCTCAATGGCCCGGGGTTTCGTAGGATCGCGCCGAATATAACCTAGTTGCTGCAGTTTCTCTAAATGGGCATGCACCGAAGAACTGGAACTTAAACCGACCGCTTCTCCGATCTCCCGGACCGATGGGGGATAACCTTTTATTTGGGTTTCCTTAATAATATACTCTAAAATTTCTTGCTGCCGCGGGTTAAGATCCTCCATCCAGATCCCTCCTTCAGACAAATCAGGCATCTTTGGCAAGTTACCGCATATAAATGGTAAAGACTAAATTCCTGGTTCAAGTATACCATAACTTAAATTTGAATGCAAACAATTGTTCGATCGCTTGACACAAACATATGTTCGTGTTAAAATTAATTCAACAATAGCGAACAGGTGTTTGTCCGAATGGGGGAATGAGCGTGAGCACCACCGAGTTTAAAACAAACGGCCCTGGATTAGCAACGGTCAAATACATTCGTCTAAAAAAGCGCTGGCGTTGGAATCCACAGAAAGGTTTGGCTCATTTAGTGTTGTTCCTATTTATCCTCTTTTTTGCGCTGATCTTTTTTTACTATAGCGCCGGAAAAAGCCAGGGACAAGCCCCAGCCCGGGAAGTGACAGTCGAGAAGGGGGATACTTTATGGGAGATCGCCCTCCGTTACTATCCCCACACGGACCCACGAAAGCCCGTGGCCGCAATTAAAAACCTGAATAACCTTAAAACCTCGGTAATTTATGCCGGTCAAAAACTAAGATTACCTGAAGGTCTTGAATGAGCGAGGTTCGGGATGAATAAAAGCGCCCACAAGGCTTCCCCCTCGTGGACAGTAATGTTCCGTGTTTTATTATAAGTACACTATTTCCTATTTGTAGATTGGTCCTCACTAATGAGATCAAATAAACCCGGGATCTTTTCAATATCTTGCGCGCCAGAGACTTCTGAATCGGCGACTTTAACCAGGGTGATTATCTTTTCTTCATCATAATTTTCATCTTTAAATCTAAGGTTCATTTTACCCTCATTTATATTAAAGGTCATCTGTTCTTCCTGACCTAAAATCATAAGTTTATTACCATCAATACTGTATAAATCATGACGGGACTTAATTAAAAGCCCTTCTGAAAATATTTCATTCTGATTTAATAACATCCTTTATTTCATCGGTTAAATCTCCTGCAATACTAAGGTGAAGTATTGTCGTCCTGATATTATTCCTAAATTGATAATACCGCTCTTCCATTAGATAAACATTTTTGTCTTTATATTTTTCCGGGTAGATTTTATGAGGGAATTTGTAACTTTCTTCCTCGACGGGTAATCCCTTTACTTTATATACTTGCTCTTTAAACTGCCAAGTGCCTTCAAGAGGATCAGGAGTAGTCTTTTTACCACATCCGGTAAAAAGGACGACGACCATAACAAAGATTAAAGAAAAAATGAAAACTTTTTGGCCCTTTCTCAATCCCCTTCCTCAAAAACAAGCCTTGTTTATCAGCGATGCGATTTGCGGGAACAATTGTAACCTAAACTCTTTTTTGCATATTCTCCCTGTTTCCAATTTTTCCTGCCTTTGTATGAACTTCAACAACCATGTTCAATAACATCTACATTCTAGACTCTGCTGTAGCATAGGGAAAAGGAAAAGAGCACAACAAATCAGAGAACTGAAAGATCAATCTTATAATATCCAAAGAGGGGAGAGGGGTAAAATACTTTATGAGCATGTCTTGGATTATTAATGAAAAGCGCCTCACAGGTTGTCACCCGTGAGACGCGATGTTCGGCTAATAATTAGTGGACTTGAAAGATTACTGATAAAAGCTAATTTGAGGTTTATTCATCATCTTGTTCGAGTGTGTAAAATAATTAGTGCTTTTAGCCTTTCTGATAAAAATCAAGTATAATCAAAAAGAAAGGCGGAAGTCACATGACAAAAAAAGAAAAAAAGCAACCACTCGTCCCACGGGAAGTGCTAAGAGCGTTCATTAAAGAAAATAATATAGTGACCGCAGCAGACGCTCAAAACGCATTAAAAAAGCTATTTGCCAGTACAATACAAGAAATGCTCGAAGCTGAAATGGACCATGA
>JAAYHY010000049.1 GCA_012735135.1 Bacillota bacterium
CAACCGAAAGAGCTTTCCGGAAGAGGACGTTATTCAAAGGGGGCCGGCGGGTATTAAGATAAAGGAAGCCTGTCCCCATCGTCGAGACTTGCACTAACCGGTCGGTATACTCACCAAACATGGAAAAAGGCGGGTCTTCCAACAGATCGAACATGCCGGCGCCAAAAAGCGTGACCCCGGTTTTCGGTTGGAGAAAGGTCACCCTGATTTCCCGAATATTTCCCCGCGCGCCCCGGTAAAACTCGTTGGCAAGGAGAATAGCATGGCTGCCGGCTTCCAAATCCTCGATCCGGAAAGGGCCGTTACTACAAAAGCCGGGCGCATAATTCAGGTTTTGTTCCTGAAGGTATTTCGGATGGACGGGCATAAAGGCGGGAAAGGTTAAAAGGGTCAAAAAATAACTGCAGGGTTCTTCCAACACCACTTGCAGAACCCGTTTATCCAAAGCCTTGACCCCCAGCTCTTCTTCGCTGGCCAGTTTTCCTTCCCGGTACGCCCGGGCATTTTTAATTACCGACAAGAGGTTCCTAGCGGAACCCTCCAGTTCCGTACGGAGAATACGCTTCCAGGACAACTCAAAGTCCTTGGCCGTTAATTCGTCCCCGTTGGACCAGTAAGCTTCCTTCAGATGAAAAGTATAAGTTTTCGCATCGGCGGAAATATACCAGCGTTCCGCCATCCCGGGGGCCAAAACCCCTTGATCCCAGAGGACCAACCCTTCATGGAGATTGGCCAGGAGAATCTTTTCCGCATCAATCATGGCATACAAGGGATCAAAGGATAAAGGATTAGCGGACAGGTTAATCGCAATGCTTTTCCCTGTTTCCGCCGTCATCAACCGCAGAGGGGCAAATACCGCCATCATCAGAAGGAAGATTGCCGTCAACCATAACTTTCTGCCTTTAATCATCATTAAAAGGTCTCCCCCATGCCTTTTTGTCTATTTTATCAGAATCAGGGTGTGAATTAAATAGCTTCGGAAGAAGAGGTTCATGAAGATTAAAACCAAAAAAACGGGTAAAAACCCGTTTTTTCTGGACCAGGATCTCCTGGGGTTATCTCAACCCAAGCTGTTGAAGAACCTCCTTCAGTTGCTCCAGTTCCTGCGGTCCAGGTTCCACCAGGGGTAACCGGGTCGCGCCCACCGGAATCCCCAGTAGATTGAGGGCGGCTTTAACCATAATTGGATTGGTGGTAATAAACAATACCTTAAACAGGGGCAGTAATTCCCGATGCAACTCGGTCGCCTTGCTGACATCCCCCTGATTAAAAGCTTCAATCATGCTTTTCATTCTTCTCCCCACCAGATGGGAAGCGACACTAACCACCCCGGTGGCCCCCACGGAGAGCATGGGCAAAGTCATGCTGTCATCTCCGCTGTAGACCAGAAAGTCCTTCGGTAAGACACGCACCATTTCCGCCGCCTGGTTAATATCACCGGCGGCTTCCTTGAGGGCGACAATATTATCGATCTCCGCCAGCCTGCGCATGGTGGCGGGTGTGATATTCACCCCTGTCCGGCCCGGTATATTATAAATCATCAACGGTAAAGTTGTTGCTTCCGCCACTTTCTTAAAGTGCTGATATAACCCCTCCTGCGGTGGTTTGTTGTAATAGGGAGCGACAAGCAAAACACCGTCAATCCCGGTCCGCTCTGCCGCTTTGGTTAACTCCACGGTTGCTTGGGTATTATTCGTGCCTGTCCCCGCAATTACAGTGGCCCGTCCCCCCACCGCTTCGACGACCGTTGAAAAGAGCGTCAACTTCTCCTCCGTCGTCAAGGTCGGTGATTCCCCTGTCGTTCCAGCGATCACCAACCCGTCGGACCCATTCTCCACTAGCTTTACGGCTAGGTTTTTGGCGGCTTGGTAATCCACCTCTCCTTGTTCGTTAAAGGGTGTAACCATTGCCGTTAAGATTTTCCCAAATTCCACCATCTAAATAACCTCCCTTTCTTCAGGGAATTTCTTTTTTTACCCGGTTTTTTCCAGTCATCCCCCCTTTAATCTCCTAACCCAAACTCCTCATGTAAAGCGCGGAGCGCCGTGGTCATATCCTCTTTCTTAACCAAACAGGCGATATTGGTATGGGAATCGGTTGTCTGGAAGAGGGGCACTTTTGCCTTGTACAACCCTTGGACCACCCGGGCCATCACCCCCGGTACCCCCCGGATTCCCGCTCCCACAATGGCCACTTTCGCGAAGCCCTTCGCCCCTTCAAACTCCAACCCGGTCTCTTCCAAAACAGAAAAGGTCCGGTCAAACAGACTTTCCTGCACCGTAAAGGTAATCTGTTGGGGTGAGACTTGAATCATATCCAAACTGATCCCGGCTTCCGCCAGACGGGCAAAGACCTCCAACGCTTTTCCACTGGCATTAACATCATCGGGACAAAACAGGTTAAACTGGGCTAAATCGGGAATATGGGCAAGTCCGGTCACCATCCGGTCGGATTTAAGCTCCAGACCGGGAAGGCTCGGAGCCTCATCCGAAATCAGGGTGCCTTCTTCGTCGGAATGGATTGACCGGATCTTCAAGGGGATTCTGCCTTTCATGGCGATCTCAACCGCCCGCGGATGAATGACCTTCGCTCCTAAGTGCGCCATTTCGCAGACCTCGGTATAGGTCATCACCTTCAGTAATTTGGCTTGCGGCACCAAATTAGGATCGGTGGTCATTACCCCGTTGACATCGGTGTAGATCTCCACCACTTCCGCCGCGAGCGCCACCCCTAAAGCGGCGGCAGTCGTATCGCTTCCGCCCCGCCCCAGGGTAGTAATTTCCCCGTCCTGCGTTTGCCCTTGAAAACCGGCGACCACCGCCAATTTCTTCCTGTTCAAGCAGGAAAGAATTTTCTCCGGATTGACTTCGATGATGTGAGCATCACCAAAATTACGGTCGGTAATAATGCCCGCCATCCCTCCGGTAAAAGCCTGCGCTTCCAGCCCATGGGCCTTTAACGTCTGCACCAACACCGCGGCGGAGATTAATTCGCCGCACGACAGCAATAAATCCATTTCCCTGGGGTTAACCTCGGCGCAAATCTCCCGGGCCAAGGCGATGAGTGTATCGGTGGCATAGGGCTGACCATAACGCCCCATGGCGGAAACCACCACCACCGGCGCATACCCCCGGTTGACCGCTTCTTTAATCCGCGCGACCGCCTTCTCTCGCAGTTCGGCGGTGGCCAGGGAAGTTCCGCCGAATTTTTGAACCAGTATTTTAATAGAGCTCACCCCTTTGTCGCTTACTTAAAGTTTTACCAGTTTTCGCTGGATATTTCAACCTTATTTTTTTCCCGGTGTTTAGATGAGAACCGGTTGCAGTTGTTCTCCTTGTAAAGCCCGGATGACCGTCGGTGTTAACAATTCCAATTTGGCCACTAAAGACTTGGGTTTGCGCTCCGGATCATCCTGGCCGAAGGGGACAAAATAGATGGACCGCCGGTTCATGATTAAAGCCAGGTTCATCAGGTTGGCCCCCAGGCCGTCATTGGTGGCGATGGCCAGCACCACCGGGCGGTTATTCCGTAATTGCGCCTTACAGGCGAGGGTCACCGGGGTGCTGGAGAGCCCTAAAGCTAAACGGGCCAACGTCGTTCCGGAACAGGGGGCGACAACCATCACATCAAGAAGCTTCTTGGGACCAATCGGTTCGACCTCCACCAAAGTTTGCCAGGGCTGGCGGCCGGTAATCTCCACTACCGCCTTATAGACCTCCTCTCCTTTCCCAAACCTGGTGTCGGTCTGGAAGATCACCGGCGAGACAATGGGAAAAAGTTCGGCTCCTTCAGCCCGCAGGCGTTCCATCTCTGGCAGCACATCCGGAATTGTGCAGTAAGAACCGGTCAGACCAAAGCCGATGCGCATACCTGCTAATTGCATTTTCACCCCTCCAAGCTTATCTTTGAGCTTTTTCCTCAAAGTTGTCGGCTGAGTTCCTGTTTAATTAAGCCTGGAAGTTTAGTGGCGAGGATACGTCCTGCGGTGATCGGCGCTACTTTTCCCGGAAGTCCCAAGGCCAAAATGGCCTTAACCCGATAACGCTTGGCAGCTTCGAAATCAACACCTCCCGGCGCGGAGGCCAGATCAATAATGAGCGTTCCCGGGGCCATCTTTTGCAGCAGGGCGTCGGGAAGGACTAAGGCCGGAATGGTGTTGAAGACTACCTCCGCTTGGCCAATCTCCCCGGCCAGTTGGCTAAGGGGCAATGGTTTACCGCCTGCCTCCCCGGCATCCGCCAGTTGCTCCGGGTTACGGGCAGCCACCGTCACGTTGGCGCCCAGCGCCAATAAACGGGGAACCAAAGCCCGGGCCACCCGGCCGAACCCCAGAACCAGACAGGAGGAACCATCGACGGTAAACGGAGTCTCTTCCATCATTAGTTGGATAGCCCCTTCCGCCGTGGGAACCGCGTTCGGGATAGCGATGGCATCGTGTTCAGCGTATTCACAGACCCGGATCCCCCTTTCGGTAGCCAACTGTTTCAAGGGGGACGGCAACTTTCCGGTAACAAGCAACGCCTTACTTTCAATTAAAGCAAAGAAGGCGTCGTCAACCTTGATTTGAACCGCAGGGTCGCTGCAGCGAACCAATCCTCTCTCATCAGCTCCACTAATCGGGAGGATAACAATTTCCGCTCCGGTCAGTGCTTCTTTCAGATCGGGGGCCGGGGATAGGCGGGGTAATGGAGGCAGATCAGTTAACCCCAGCGTTTTTACCCAAGCCGCCGACTTAAGGAACGCTTCAGCGACCATCACCTGCCGGCGGTCGCCGCCCAACACGGCCACGCCATTTACGGTAAAAGCTTTATCCAAAGAAAAGACCCTCCCTTTCCTTATATTACCAGGCGGAGCAGTTTAGACCTTGTTCCGCTAAACCATAAACTCATAAAACAGGCGCCGTTCATTAGTAATATATTCTCTACGGAAAGGAGAGGTGCCAAAAAAGTCCGGCCCGCGCGGCCACTGGAACTAATCGATAAGGGCGTCCAAGCCGTAAACCAGCCCCTTGATCTCCTGGGCTTTCCGGACCGCCAGGATCACCCCGGGCATGAAAGAAGAACGGTCTAAAGAATCATGCCGGATGGTCAAGGTTTGGCCTTGGTTCCCGAAGATTACCTCCTGGTGGGCGATGAGCCCCGGTAACCGCACGCTATGGATCTTCGTCCCCAGGTACTCCCCGCCGCGGGCGCCGTTAATCTTCTCCAAAGGGGCCGGCTTACTCCCGGGTTCCGCTACCCGCCCGGCGGCGATCATCTCCGCCGTTTTCAGGGCGGTCCCGGAAGGAGCGTCGATCTTCCGGTCATGGTGTAATTCGATGATCTCCACATCGGGAAAGTATCGCGCCGCTTCTTTAGCAAACCGCATCATTAAGACAGCGCCCAGGGCGAAATTGGGCGCCACAATCACCCCGCGCTCCGACCGGGCGGCCAAATCATTAATCTCGTCCAGATTTTCTTCGGTTAATCCGGTGGTGCCGACGACAACAGCCACCCCGGCTTCCAGCGCGGCCTTTATATTATCCATCACCGTCAAAGGAGTCGTAAAATCCACCATTACCGCCGGCGCCGTGTTCCCTAACACAACTGTGAGGTCGGTTTCCACAGTAAGCCCTAAAACGCCAAGACCGCAGATTTGACCAATATCCTGTCCTCCACCCACTTTATCAACGGCTCCGACCAACTCCAAATCTTCTTGGGCGACAACCGCTTTGACCACTTCCCGTCCCATGCGGCCATAAGCGCCGGTAACCAGAACCCGTATTTTGTCCATCTCTTAGCCACCTCCACAACTGGTCACTGCTGTGTTTACTAGTGCCCCCCTGACAGGCTTCGCCCGGTAGTCGCGCCCATAGCTACCGAGGCCTTCACGCCGACTATATTAATTTCATTTCATGCCGGCAACAGTAATCATTCCTCCGCACGACGAAAGGGTGTTTTTTATTTTCCCCCGGCGGAAACTTTATCTTCATATAGGATCAGATCCGCACTGATCTTTTTCACCGCCGCCCAGGGGATCTCCTCCTCTTTTCGGAAAAGATACCCTTTTCCTGGCAAGAGGAGCATAACCACCCGCCCCGCTTCCGGATCGATTACTAAATCCAACTTCGGAAAGGGCCCCTTTTTACTCCCGTCCGCCAAGTTAACCAATTCTTTCCCGGCCAGTTCGGACCAGCGCATTGTCCATCCCCCCAACTATAGATATTGGGGAGAACGACGAAAGATACGTCCTTTCCGGAATGGCCCCTTGCTTTTTTTGGGTTTTGCGCCCGGCCATTCGGGTCCAACCGATGGCGTCGGGTATTTTCAGCCATTTTCTCTATTTCTTTTCATTTTCCTGTCCGGAAAAGTCTTTAAGCAATTTTTTTAATGCTTTCTTCTCAATCCGGGAGACATAGGAACGGGAAATCCCCAAGATCCGGGCGATCTCCCGCTGTGTTTTACTTAATCCGTCTTGCAGTCCATATCGCAATTCAATCACTTTTTTCTCCCTTTTACTTAGAATACCCAGTTTTTTACGGAGCGTTTCCTCCTCCAATCTACTCTCGACCAACTCAGGCACTAAATCGGCGCCGGTATCCAAAATATCCAAGAGGGTCATCTCGTTTCCCTCTTTATCGGCGCCAATGGGATCGTGTAAAAAAAGATCATTCTTCAGTTTTTTTGTCGAACGCAAGTGCATCAGGATCTCATTTTCGATACACCGTGCGGCGTAGGTTGCCAGCCTGGTATTGTATTTCCGTTTATAAGTATTAATTCCTTTGATCAATCCGATGGTGCCGATGGAGATTAGATCATCATTATCCTCGCCGGTATTATCAAACTTCTTAACTATATGGGCAACCAAACGCAGGTTCCGTTCGATCAAAACATTCCGGGCTTCCTTGTCCCCTTCCTCCATCTTCAGGATTAAAGCCCGTTCCTCTTCTTCACTTAATGGCATGGGAAAAACATTATTATTGGAGATATAAGAAAACAACCAGGCAAACTGCTGATAAATCAGGTCAAGCAGCATCCCGATCCAAGGAAGGATCATCGGATGTACCCCCTCGTTAAGTAAACTGCGGTGTGTTTATAGATATGTCATGGGCTTTTATCCTGTGCCAGTCCCTTCCCGTCCGTTTTTGGGTAAAAAAAACCATTGTTTTCGTGCCCTCTCCATCCCCGAAAACAATGGCCGGAATTAATTAATGGATTTCCAGAAGCAAGCAGGGATTAAGACCCCGGGTCATCGCCAATCCCTTCCATGATGGAGGCAAAAAGGAGCGCCGCTTGCTCCGCCCCGCCCGGATCATTTTCCAGCAAGACCACGCCAATGAAGCGGGGAGCGTGCGCCGGCGCGTAACCCGCAAACCAACTGTGATAGACCGGTCTTTCCCCTGCGTAGCCGCTGGGGATCGCCCCTCCGGCGCCGGCTGCCCCCTGCCGGATCTGAGCCTTCTGTCCTGTTCCGTACAGAACTGTCGCCGCCAACATCTTCTGCAAAGCGGTCACCGTCGCCCCCGACAGCACCGGCCGTTCCACAACAGGCGTCTCCGGCGCCGGTTTAATCATGCTCCCGTCCGGGTTCTGTAAGCCTTCCACCACCGTCGGCGGGCGATACCAGCCGTCCCCGGCCACGACTTGCAAGAAGGCCGCCATTTGAACGGGGGTAACGGCCACCCCATGTTCACCGGTGACCAGAACAGACCCACCCAATTCATTTTTCCCGGGTAAACGGCCGGTTCCTTCGCCGGGCAGGCCAAGACGGCCGCCCGCGCCCAAACCGCAGGCCTCCGCCAAGGCCAGCAGCGCGGATTGATCCAGTACGGCCAAGACCTCCTGGAAGACCGAGGACGCGGCGTAGGCAAGGGCTTGCGTTAAAGTGACCAGGCCACGGCCGGACCGGGTCTCGTAAAAATGGGTTTCCGGCTGGAACTTACCGCTTTCCAGAGCCGCCGCCGCAATAACCAATTGGAAAAGGACGCCGGGGGGGTAGGCCTGAACCGCCCGGTTGACCAGGGGACGATCCGGCGCGTTCAGACTTTGTTGGGGGGCATAGGGGTCAAAAACCGGCCGGCTGGCCAACGCCCGGATCTTTCCGGTGCCGACCTCCATCAAGACAACGGCGCCTTTGGCGATCCCGGCCTGGTCCAGTTGGGCTTCCACTTTACGTTGCAAATAATAATCAAGGGTCAAGACCAGATTTTTTCCCGCCGGAACGTTCGTCTCCTCCTGGTACCGGAAACCCAAGCCCGGAATAGGCCGCCGGAGGGCATCGGTCAGGACCGTCAGCTTAATCTTCCGGTCACTGTTTAACTCCCGGTCGTAGACGGCTTCCAGTCCGTCCAGCCCCTGGCCGGTAGTGGGATGGAGATAGCCCAGTACATGATGGGCTAAAGGCTCCCGTCCGTAACGCAATGGGATGGAGCAAAAGGTTACCCCGGTCCTTTCTTTGGCATTGGCAAACCGGATCAATTCGGCGCTGGGATTGGCAATGGTCAACGGCGCCTGTCCCGTCATCCGGAGATGATGGGCGGCAAGTAAAGGAGCGATCTCCTTCCGTTCCTCCGTGGTAAGTAACAACGGAAACACCGCCAGGTAAGTACGGTGATCTCTCCCGGTAAACGGGTTCCCATGACAATCCAGGATCGCCCCTCTTTGCCGGTACAGGGCCAAACTGTCGCTCCGCTGATGAACCGCCCGGTACGCCCAAGCCAGATTCTCCACCCCTTGGATACGGTAAAGACGATAGGCGATATAACAGCTACAGAAAAGAAAAAACGCCCCGAGAATAATGACTCGCCGTCGGCCTTTTTGTTCCACGAAAAAACCCTCCCCGGTTAATTTAACCAAAGAAGGAAGGGTTTATTGACCAAAAATTGCCTTAGTTAAAGAAATTATTTACTGACCATTCCGGGCCAGCAAGTTTTGGGCGTTTAAATGCTCCCGGTAGGTACGGGAAAAAACATGGGTGCCGTCGGGTTTGGCAAAAAAGTAGAGGTAATCCGTGTCCGCCGGAGCGAGAACAGCCTCCAGCGAAGCGCGGCCCGGGTTCCCGATGGGAGTTGGCGGTAACCCCTTATAACGGTAAGTATTATAAGGGGAATCAATCTGTAAATCTTTATATAAAAGCCGTTGTTTTCTCTCCCCTAAAGCATACTGCACCGTAGCGCAGGATTGCAAAAGTTGCCCCCGGCGCAACCGGTTGAGAAAGAACCCCGCGATAATTGGGCGTACCGCAGCCACCTTGGCCTCCCCCTCTACAATTGAAGCCAGGGTTACCACTTCCTCCGGAGTAAGCCCATTAAAGGTGGCCCCGCGGCTCACTTCCGACCAAACCTGCCGGAAGCGTTGGAAGAAAACGGAGAGGATCTCTTCTTCCTTCGTCCCTTTGGCGAACTCATAGGTATCCGGGAAAAGAAACCCCTCGCCGGAAACAGGGGAGAAATCAATCAATTGCGAACGGAGAAAGACCCGGTCATGTAAGAGTTCCTGGAAGCGTTCGTAATCAACCAACCCCCGCCCACTAAGCAAACGGCCAATTTCGGCGCTGGTGTAACCTTCCGGAACCGTCACTTTATAGATGATCGGACGTCCCTTTTTCAACTCCCGTAACAACTGGGGGAAAGTAAACTGGGAACTGAAAGTATAATGACCGGCTTTGAGTGAGTTTTGCTGACGGGTAAGGTAAAGGTACCAAACAAAACTGTGACGATTCTTAATGAGACCTTTCTCCTCAAGCAACGCCCCAATCTGAAAGACGGAGGAACCCATTGGAATGTCAATGGTGCTCTGGTCTGGGGTAAAAACTGCCCGGTTAATCTGTACCCCGTTATAAATCCAGATAGCTTGTCCCAACAAAAAGATAAATCCCATCCAAAAGAGGGGCTGGATTATGGATTGAAAACGGGACCGGTCTTTCAAGACCGGTCCGCCTAACCGAAAGACCCTGCGGAAAAAGGAACGAATGGATTTATAACCGGGGAGAACCCGAGCAACCGGTTGGGGGGTCATGTCACGTTTTTCCATGAAACCTCCTCCTCTGCCCTAATTATACCGGATCTTCCCCCCCGGATGCTATATGTAGAAATTGCAACATCCTTCCGATCCGGTTAACCCTTCCCCTTGTCCGCTTTTCTTAATCTTCTTCGGCCTGCTCACTTCCACCAGTTTCGCCGACACCGTCCACCCGGGGTTCCCCGGCGCCGGTCCCGGCGGTTTCCGTCAGGGCGGAGTCCCCATCGTCCTCCTCTTCATCGGTCTCCCCTTCATCCTCGTCAAAAGCGCCGGCGTCAGCTTCGGTTTCTAAATATTGTTGAATCCTTTCCAGTTCGTCGTCGTCAATCTCCACAAGGATTTCTTCGTTATTCTCATCGTTCTCCAGACGGAAAACATGAGCTTCTTCCACCTCGGGATCTTCCTGTTCCTCCGGGACTAAAATGACATAGGTTTTATCATCCAACTCCAGGGTCCGTTCGAAACTGTAGCGATACTGCTGGTTATTCTCATCCTCCAGAATAATCCAATTGTCCTCTTCATGTTGATGGGACATATTAACCCTCCTTTAATTTTGGTTAAGGAATTGCATATGATGATCAAAGGAGATTTCGCTTCTTATACAATTCCCGCTAATGAGTATATTCTCCCCTAAACCTGTCCTGATTACAAGAGAAATTTGTCTGTTTTCACTTTATTCTTCATTTGGCCGCAAAGCGTCGAAGCGCAGATAGTTTTCGAGAAGCAAAACCGCAGCCAACTGGTCGATCACCTGCCGGCGGCGACGGCGCCGCATATTTCCCTCCAGTAATGCCCGCTCCGCCTGGACCGTAGTGAGCCGTTCATCCCAGAAGACCGGTTCCACCCGGCAAGCATGACCCAGTCTCCGGCCAAAGGCCATAATCTTCTCCGCTTCCGGACCGATCTCTCCATTCATATGCCGGGGTAACCCAATTAATAACCCCGAACATTGATGTTTTTGAAAAAGACTTGTTAAATAAGTCAAATCTTCCGAAACCGTTGTCCGCTGGTACACTTCCAAACCTTGGGCCGTAATCCCTAACGGATCACTCAGGGCGATTCCAATCCGTTTTTCCCCCACATCCAAGGCCATAATTCTTTGGGCTTTTTCCACTTGTCACGTTCCCCTTTTCTTTACAAATCCCTCTTGCCACTTGCTCCTTATCCTTCGCCGCTCATTTAAAATGCCTTTTCTTTACCCCTGTTTCCCCGAGCCGGAGCGAAATGGTATTTTCCGCTCCGGGATTATACCCTCGATCCTGTCGACTCACCCGGCTTTGATCTCATATTACCCGCTCAAGTTGGCGAAAGCCGGCGTGAGCGACCACTTGAATTTTTTCGTAAAGATCTTCGCGAAGCAGGGGGGAAATACCATCCGGCCCCGGCTTGGATCTTACCTCTCGGAAGGCACAATTAACCGCACTTGATAACTGTGTTTCGGCACCTGCTCAAGGGAGGGATCCCCGGTAAACTCCACCACCCCCACCTCAGGAAAGGCGGCCAGAGCCTCTTTCGCCTGTTGCAAAGGTTTACCGGCGACCGCCTGCATAATCTTGTCCCGGTTAATCTCGCCCCGGACCTTCGCCATCGCCAGCACCGAAACCTTGGCCGCTTCCAAGTTTCCTTCGGCCTTTATTTCCCGGCAAGCAATCTCGTTGGTCACCGGACGGAACCCGTCCGGTAAAGTCTGATAAAGATTATGTTCCAACCACTTATAAAGATGGGTTTTGCTCAGCAAGGGCACTTTGATTTTATAGGCGACTTTCACCGTCAAGGTGTTGCTTTCTGTTCCTAACGGCTGTTCCGCCCGGAACTGGCCGATCTCCGTCTCGGTTAATTCGGGCAACAATAAATAGCCTTCCTGGGCCATGCCCTTAATCTCAGTTTCTGCCCTCAAAGCCACCTGCCGTTTGGCTTCCTCTTCTGCCCGCCGGAGGTCTTCCTCCTGCACCACCGGGACCAACCGGTCTTCACCGGAGGTAAACCGCACCGAATTGACCACATGCAAGGTATTGGCCAAATGCCCCTCGATGATCGTGATCGTCTGTTTCTCCACATTACCGACGGTCCCTTTTTCCACCGCTTCGACTTCCACTTCGGCCTGGCCATAAATTTCCCCCGTGGGTACCCCCAGTTCATAACGGGTGCTTTTTTTCGGGACCACCACCGGTTTACTGGTCAAAAATTTGATCCCTGCTTTGGTGGAGACCACGGTTCCTTTGGGAACAATGATCGGATTGGTTCCACTGTTTATGAAGACAACGGTGCCCTTAGCCGGCAAATGACCCACTCTTTTTCGCCCGGTGGTCGTCAAGGAGACGCTTAATTCATCCTGTTTTTCCAAGACCTTGATGGGGAGCTTCCCCTGGAGAACCTCCCTTTCCCCGAGGTTCATCCCCACCGTCGCCGCGCTCCGGAACAGATGCTCCTTGGAAGCCGGGTGGACGATAATACTCAGCCGGGGGCGGAAAAGAAAATAGGCCGCCACCAGCAGGCTGAAGCAAGTAACCCCAAAAGCCAAAAGGAGACGGCCTCCGGTAAAGGGGTTAACGGTAAGCGTAGTCTCCTCTTCACGGACCGGCCCCGCTTCCGCCACCATCTCATCCAACTCGATGGGGAGATGGTTCTGGTAAACTTCGGGCTTCTCCGTTTTTTCCGTATCCAGCTTCTCGTCGACCTGAATGCCAAGGCGGGCGGCGATTCTTTTGACCCCCCGGTCTTTCACGACCAAAATTAATTCTTTGTTCTCTTCCTCAC
>JAAYHY010000050.1 GCA_012735135.1 Bacillota bacterium
AACCGGATTTATTTTACGGTTAATTCCCCAAAAATATACAGAAATTATACATTCGGAGGTTCATTTACCCCTCTTTACAAGTTGAGGATTTTCGGGTATAATATTTTTTGCAATGCCGAAGTGGCGGTATTGGCAGACGCGCTGTGTTCAGGGCGCAGTGGGAGCACTCTCGTGCGGGTTCAAATCCCGCCTTCGGCACCAACTAAGTTAAGGACCTCCGTTGCCGACGGAGGTTTTATTTTTCCTACATATAGGTAGTCGCCCACGCTGGCGCTTAAATTGGTTGATCATGCCCTGTACCTTTTAAAGGCCGTCATCGTGACGGTCTTTTTTTATCATTTAAGCGAGGGAAGAGGAAAAATTTTTGTGAAGAAGTTTGCCTGAAGCGGAACATTCTAGGGAAATGGGCGTTTATTGTGTACAACCGGCCTTTCGGTTCATGTTTAACCCGGTTTTCACATAAAAAAGATGGCATAGATACCAAAAATGGGTAAAATTATTAACGTACCGTGAATTTATCGAAATTTACATAATTGGAGGGAAAGCTGTTGCGGAAGAAGGCGCTTTACGGATTATGCTGTTGGATCCTGGTTGGTCTTCTCCTTACTCCGGCGCTACCAGCCGCCGGGTACCAGGAACTGAGCTTAGATCAGGCTCTGGAGATGGGTCTGGCGGCGAATTATGCGATCAAAAGAGCGAAACTGACGTGGGAGAATGCCCGCTTAAATTATGAAAAGAATAAAGCGGTTCAGCCGTTGACCGGGTCCCGCTCCAGTGAACTGCAGTTGGAACTCAACATGCTGCAGGCCGAGGAGAATTACCGGCGGACCAAAGACCAGGCCTTGCTGGCCATTGCCCGGCAGTACCTGGAGGTGCTCAAAACTGAACAGGAGAGAACATGGCGGCGTAAACAGTTGGAGAGGGAGGAGATGACCCTGCGCTTATTGGAGCAACAGGTGGCGCAAGGATACGAAACCCGTTTGGCCTTGATCCAACAGGAGAATAAGTACCATAACGCCCGGCAAGAGCTGAAAACCCTCGAGGACAACTACGATCTATTGGCACAAGAATTGGCGGTGGCCATCGGTTGGCAGGCGGGAGTGCCGGTCCCCCGGTTAAAACCGGTAAATACTGCTTTGACGTGGGAATTAAGTGAAGACGATTGTCTGAATATAGCCCTGACCAATAGCCGTTCGCTCCGGGTGGCCGGATTAGAAGTGGATCTCGCCCAGCTTGCTTTGGACCGGGCTAAGATTGGTGCAATATTACCCGTTGAACTGCAGGAACTGGAGAATAACTTGGCCCTTGCCACCCTCCGCCGGGATGAGACCCGGTGGGAATTGGAAAACTCCGTTCGACAGCAATACCGGGCTTTAACCCGACTGGCGGAGAATTTGACTTTGAACGAAAATCATTTAGCAACGGTGCGGGAGAATTTCGCCAAGGTGCAACAGCAGCACAAAGTGGGTTTACTAAAAGAAGTGGACCGCTTAGCGGCGGAGGCCGAATTACTTCAGGCGGAGTACCAGATGCTGACGGCCGTCACCAATTACCAGTTAAAAAAATGGGAGTTCCAGCAACTTCTTGGTCTGGACCTGGAGGTGTGAGCGATGAAAAAAAACCATAAGTCTTTCCTCATCTTCAGTCTGCTCTGTTTTGTTGTTCTCCTGGTCCGGCCGGGAAACCTTCTCCGGGCGGCGGAGACAGGCGGTTTGGAAGAAGCGGTCGCCTGGGGGCTGGCCCATAGTCCTACCGTTTTAACCATGGAGGAAGAGATCGCCCAGATCCACCGGCAACTGGCCAAGATCGAAACCAACCTCCAGTGGCAGGTTGGTCTCGGGGCCGGTCTCACCAGTGACAGCGGAGGAAGCAACCCGGGGGCGGCCATGGGCAGTACCGGAAAAGGGCAAGCCACTGCGGAGCTCACCGGCCGTAAGCTTTTCCGTACCGGTCTTGCCCTGGAACCAAAACTGACTTTGCAGAAGGATTTAAAAGATAATGAAGGACCTGAGCTAGGGTTCTCCTTCTCCATCAATCAACAGCTTTACCCCTGGGTTCCATCGGCGGCGGAGCAGGAGTATTATAAGACTTTAAATGCGCTAAAGAAGGCGGAAGCCAATTTAGACTGGCGAGTGACCAGTTTGAAAATTGATTGGCTGGAAGGTTACCTTAAGTTATTACGCCTCCGGGAACAGCTGGAGGTGGCCGAAACCAAGCGCGCTTTGGCCGCTGATGAACTGGCCTTGACCCGGAAGCGGCAGGAGATCGGCGAAGCCAACGCGGGGCAGGTCCTGGCCGCCCAGATCAGTCTGAAGCAAGCGGAATATGAGCAAAGACAAGCCAGTAATAACTTTGAAGCGGCCAAACGGGAGTGGTTGTTGGCCTTAGGGTTGCCCACCGATTACCAAATTGTCTTGGTGGAAGATGATCGTTATTACCGTCAACTCAGGGAAGAAGTAGAACAACTGGCGGTTACGGAGGAAGATCCGGCGGCTCTTTTTGCCAAGGTCGAAGCGGTCCATTACCAACTGGCGGCCAAACGAATTGATCAGGAGCAGTTGGAGCAAGTCCGCATCTGGAATCAGGCCACTTACCTGCCGAAGGTGACTACCGGTGGGATTTACAATGGGACAAGTAAAAAATGGAGTATTAATTTAAACCTCAATTATCAAATATGGGACGGGGGCGCCAAACGGTTGGCCCAGGAAGAGTACGAAGCGCAGCGGGTGGCGCTTGAACGGGAAATACAGAATCTACGGGCTACTTTGGAGACAGAGTTATACACCCGGTTGAACGCGCAAGAACTGGCGGAGTTAAAGGTGGAAGAGAAAAGGATGGCTTTGGAAAAAGCCCGGTTTGAAAGGGAACTTTACCGGCAACAATGGGAAACCGGCTTTCTCTCGGATAAGGACTGGACCTTAAAGGAGTTGGATTGGAAAAACGCGGAAATTGGGTATAAAACGGCGGAAGATCAGGCCTTCCTGAGTAAGTTGCGGGTTTTACAATTGATTGGGATGCTCTAAGGGAAAACACTTCCGATCGGGATTAGGATTTTAATGAAGGCTTTCAATAGAGGGGGTTTCAATAATGAAAAAAAAGAAACGATGGATCCTACCGGTGATCATTTTGTTGGTGGTAGGTGGCTTTATTTTCTTAAGATGGCAAGGGCGTAAAGCGCAAGTGGCCGGGAACGGACCGTTAAATCAGGAAATTCCGCCACGGGCCGTGATGAAGGTGGAAAAAAAGACGATTCAGAAGACCATTACGGCCAGCGGTTATTTATCCCCTCAGCAGAGGAAAGAATTATACTTCAGTATCAGCGGCCGGGTAAAAACCGACCGGTTAACGGAAGGCCGGGCGGTACGGAAAGACGAGATCCTTGTCGAGCTTGATTCCACCAGACAAGAGCTGGATTATCTCCAGGCGAAAAAGAACTATGATTTGGCTTTAATCAACGGGTTAGAACGGGAGATTAGACAAGCGGAACTCAGTTTAAAAATGGCCAAGGAGAACCTGGAAGCCACGACTTTACGGGCGCCATTTGACGGGATCATCACCAGAGATCTGGTGGATGTCGGGGATTATGTGGGGATTAATGAACAGAATGCGGTCGGCACGATTATTGCCGACGGCCCTTACGAAATTCCAGTGAACATCAGTGAGAATGAAAGTCCACAGGTGGCGGTAGGCCAGAAAGCAATCATTACCGTCGAGGCCATTCCTGAACGGAAGTTTGAAGGCCGGGTGAAAGAAGTGGCTTTACAGGCGGTTAATAATAGCGGGGTTGTTACTTTGCCGGTGAAAATTGTCCTCACCGAGGAATCGGAGCTCTTGAAACCGGAATTCTCCGCCGAAGTGGAGATTATTGTGGAGGAAATTGAGGATCAAGTGGTGGTTCCAATCACGGCGATCGTCAATAACCGCGGGGTGGAACAGGTGATCAAAGTGGTAAACCAAAAACCGGTTCCTACCCCGGTCAAGACTGGTTTGAGTAATGGACTGGAGGTCGTAATTTTGGAGGGAGTGGAGCCGGGGGATGAGATCTTGATTAATGCCTATCAATTTGCAGAGAATCCTCTAACTAATAACGGCTCCGTCCCGGGCCGGCCGGGAGCACGGGCGGGAATAACGATTAGAAGGTGAAAGCCATGTTAATTCAAGTGGTTCATTTAACAAAAGTTTACCAGATGGGCGCCATCCGCGTGGAGGCCTTAAAAGGTGTCACCTTCCAGATTGATGAAGGGGAGTTTGTGGCGATCATCGGCCCCTCGGGCTCCGGAAAATCCACCCTTATGCATATCCTGGGTTGCCTGGATCAACCCACCTCCGGTCAGTACTTTCTGGAGGGACAGGATGTTAGCGCGGTGAGCGAAAATCAACTGGCGGAGATTAGGAATAAAAAGATCGGTTTTGTTTTTCAACAGTTTAATCTGCTCCCTAAGGCGACAATCTTACAGAATGTCTGTGTCCCACTGATTTACGCCGGGATCCGTGGCCGCCGGCGCCAGTTGGAACGGGCGACGAGGGCCCTCCAACAGGTGGGGTTGGGTGATCGCTTACATCACCGGCCCAATGAGATCTCCGGCGGGCAGAAACAGCGGGTGGCTATTGCCCGCGCTTTGATCAACAACCCGTCTTTGATCCTGGCCGACGAACCCACCGGGAACCTGGATACCAAAACCGGTCGTGAAATTTTGGGAATTTTCCGCCAGTTAAACCAGGAAGGCCATACCATCATTATGGTCACCCATGACCAGGAAATTGCCGCGCAAGCAAAACGGGTGATTCAAATCCGGGATGGTTTGATCCAGAGAGACGAGGTGATCGCATGATTTGGGAGATTTTGCGGATGGCGGTTGATAGCCTGACGGTGAATAAGTTGCGTTCTTTCCTGTCGATGCTGGGGATTATTATCGGGGTCGGGGCGGTGATCGCCATTGTGTCGGTGGGTTCCGGCGCCCAATCCCAGGTGACCAGTGAGATTTCGCAACTGGGGTCCAATCTGATTATGATTAATCCGGGAATTCGCCGGGGGAGCGGCGGCCGGATCAGCCTGGCGGCCACGGATGTGTTTACCATGGAATTGGCCGACCGGATCCTCCAAAACTGTCCGTCCGTGGAGCGGATCATGCCTAATCTCCAAACTTCCGGTTTACTCATTGCCCGGGAGAACAATTACCAGACGTCGGTTATCGGGGTGACCCCGACGTACCAACAGATTTACGATTTTTATCCGGCGCGGGGACAGTTTATCACTGAAGAGCATCAGACCAACGCCACCAACGTGATCGTCTTAGGATCGGGCTTGGCGGAGGAGCTCTTCCCGGAGACCAATCCTTTAGGCCAAACGGTGAAGTTATATGTCCGCAACCGGCACTTCCTCTTCGTGGTGATCGGGGTGATGGAAGCAAAAGGGACCGGGATGTGGGGGAACGTTGACAACCAGGCCTTTATTCCGGCTTCGGTGGTAATGAAAAAGATTAATAACCGGAAATACGTAAATGGTTATATCGCCCAGGCGACGGAAGCGGCGGCCGCCAAAGCAGCGGTGGCGGAGATTGAATACTTTCTCACGCAATATATGGGGGATCCTTCCAAATTCCAAGCAAGCAGTCAGGAGCAGCTTTTAGAGATGATTAGCCAAGTCACGGCCACCTTAAGCATCATGTTGGGTGGTATTGCCGGGATCTCCTTGTTGGTCGGGGGGATTGGGATTATGAATATTATGCTGGTTTCGGTGACGGAGCGGACCCGTGAGATCGGGATCCGGAAGGCCCTGGGGGCCAAAGGGCGTCACATTCTCACCCAATTTCTCATTGAATCCCTGGCGATGAGCGGTTTCGGCGGGTTGATCGGGATCGGCCTTGGTTGGCTGGGGGCGGCCGGGGTGGCGAAACTGGGTGGTTGGCCGCTGGTGGTGACCCACACCTCAATTTTGGTGGCTTTCTCCTTCGCGCTTTTCGTCGGGTTATTCTTTGGGATTTATCCGGCCCGGAAAGCGTCGAAATTGGATCCGGTGATCGCGTTGAGTTATGAGTGATCCAGCCCATCAGATTATGCTTTTGTGGTAAAGCAGGATTTGAATTGAACCGCCTGTAATACTTTGGGCGCCAACACCGGTTAATTGCCGGTGTTTTTTATTATATCCAAAGGGAGAGTATTAGGGAAAGCTTGCCTCGGAGAAGAAGGAACCGGAATGGCGCCGCCGTTGATGGGTTTGGCTTGACATTTCCGGAGTGTTGCCTTTTAATAAAGGAAAGAAAAAGAAAAAATAAGTAAAAAAAAGGACGAGGGATGAAGATGTTTGCAGCAGCTAGGCAAGAGCGAATTAAGGAATTGTTATTAAAACATAAACAGTTTGATGTTGTGAGTTTAGCTGCGTTGCTTGGAGTAACGGAGGTCACCATCAGAAGGGATCTGGACAAGCTGGAACAAGACGGATTTATCATTAAAACGCACGGGGGGGCAATTTTAAAAGAGGTTTTGCCGGAGCCAAGCTTGGCCGAGAGAGTGCCTCCGGAGGTAATTGAGATTGGTGAAGCCGCCGCCCTTCTGGTAAATGATAATGAAGCGATCTTTTTGGGTGGTGGTTTAACCTGCCGGCAAGTGGCGGCCAACCTCCAGACTAAGCAACGTTTGACGGTAATGACAAACGATCTTAAAGTCGCGCTTGAATTAAATAATGCGCTAGGGGTCTTGTGTTCGGTGACGGGCGGGAACAGTCTCCAAGGTTCAGGGATCCTGGTGGGAGATCTGGCCTTACGTGCGATCGAAGAGGTTTATTTTCACAAGGTTATTCTCTCGGTTTCGGGAATTAGCTTTACAAGCGGATATACGGCTAATACCGTGGAAGAAGCTACTTTTTACCGTCAGCTTTTAACCCGCTGTGAAGAACTGATGATCGTTGCCGATTACCGGAAGTTTGATAAAACCGGTTTTTCCCGGATCGCCGACTTAAAAGCGGCGCACAAGGTTATTACCAATAAAGAAGTCGGTAACCATTACAAGGAATTTTATTTCCAGAATAATATCAAGCTCTTTACCCCTTATGAGGTGGAGGAGATTGAGGAGGTGGCTGGCCCTGGGGAACAGCAAGGCGATGATGGTGAGGGATGAAACCGGGTATCTTCTGGAAATGCGCGAGATCAAAAAGTCCTATTACGGCCATCCCGTACTGGACCGGATCAATCTACGGGTGAAGCCCGGCGAGATCCATGGTTTACTCGGCAAAAATGGGGCGGGAAAAACAACTTTGGTTAATATTTTATATGGGGCTGTTCCGAAAGATTCCGGGGAAATAATCCTGAACAACCAGCCGGTAGAGGTGAATACGGTCAGTAAGGCAAGGAGCCTCGGAATTATCAAGATTCATCAAGAGCCAAATATCTTTCCCAAACTGACGGTGGCCGAGAACATATTTGTCAATGCTTACCGGGAGCGAAAACTGGTCCGTTATGGGATGATTAACCGGGAAACCATGATGCGCGAGGCCTTTAACCTTCTTGCACAGTTACATTTCCCCCTTGATCCGCGGGAAAGGGTTGAACGTTTGGGTGTGGCGAAACAGCAAATGGTCGCCATTGCCAGGGCAATGGCGGCCAACCCCCGCATTTTGATTTTGGATGAACCGACGGCGGCGCTTAATGAACAAGAGACTGAATATTTTCTCATGATGTTGAAGAAGATCCAAAAATCCGGCGTGACGATGCTCTATATCTCCCACCGCCTCCGGGAGTTAAAACTCATCGCCGACCGGGTGACTGTCATTCGTGATGGTCGCGACGTGGCTACCATTCCGGCGCAGGCCTTGGAGGAAGAGAAGGTCCTTAAACTGATGGTCGGATTAGAAACAAGGAACCGTTATCCTAACCTGGCTTTGCCGGCC
Source organism: Bacillota bacterium (assembly GCA_012735135.1). Classification (GTDB taxonomy): domain Bacteria; phylum Bacillota; class UBA4882; order UBA10575; family UBA10575; genus Capillibacterium. The sequence continues at coordinate 7,886 of JAAYHY010000050.1, forward strand.
AAAAACGAATTATTACGGATTGAACAATTATCGGTCGGGAGTCACCTTCGGCAAATCAGTTTCACTTTGCATGAGGGTGAAATCCTAGGAATCGCCGGGTTGGCCGGCTCCGGAAGAACAACCTTGGTGAAAACCCTCTTTGGGCTCCTCCCGCCAACCAGCGGCCGGATTTTGTTAAGAGGGAGGGAAATCCGGCCAAATACAGCGCGGCAAGCCATTAAATTTGGATTTGCCTATGTTATGGAGGATCGATTAGCTGATGGCCTCTTCATCAACCGTTCGATCATGGAAAATATTACTGCCACCAATCTAGGGCGGATTACCAAAGGGAAGCTGATCGACGGGGAACTCGAGAAAAAGGTCGCCTGGGGGTTAATTAATCGGTTACACATTAAGGTGCAGGCTTTGGAGGAGAAAATTCAGACCTTAAGCGGGGGTAATCAACAAAAAAGTATTTTGGCGCGATGGTTGTTTGGGGACGGGTTGATTTATCTTCTTGATGAACCAACTTCCGGACTTGATATGGCGTCAAAGGTGGATATCTATAATATTCTTAACAGCATTATTTGCCGGGGGGCGGGGATTATTATGATCTCCTCCGATCTTTCCGAATTAATTGGGATGTGCCACCGGATCCTGGTGATGCATAACGGGGCGATCAGTGGGGAGTTGCGGGGGGAAGAGGCAACCGAAGAAAAAATTATTAAATTAGCCTCCGGATAATAGCTGGCTGTTTCTTTCGGAGCAACCGTTTACTTTGGTAAACGGTTTTTTACTCGAAAAGATCAAACAAAATAATAAAAAATAATAAAAAAGAATAACCCCAAAGAAGGGTTTCATAAAATAAAAACGAATAAATAAGTAACAAAAAAGAGCCTTATTTAGTAGCGGATGAATCAACAAGCTGTGAAGGGATTTTTCCAGATGGCCGCCGACTCCGGCTACCACCAGGATACGGCAGTAAATCAATGAAAATCCGGAGCACAACTAGGGCTACTTTCCAAGTCGGCAGGTCACAAATGCCGTCATAAAGCAACCATTTTAAATATCCCATAACAAGTGAGGGAGGATAAATGGAGAAAAAAGTATTACTTTCCATCAGGAATATTACCAAGGTCTTTCCCGGGGTAAAAGCCCTCGATCGGGTAAGTTTAGACATAAAAAGGGGTGAAGTCCATGCCCTGGTGGGGGAGAACGGCGCCGGAAAATCGACGCTGGTCAATATTATCTCCGGGGTAATCCAACCGGATGGGGGAAGCTTGATCTTGGATGAAAAACCTTATGCGCCGGGTAATCCCAGGGAGGCGCAGGAAAGAGGGGTCGGCCTTGTCCATCAGGAAACGGCCTTATGTCCCCACCTCTCGGTTGCGGAGAACGTTTTTCTGGGAAGGATGCCATGTAAGGCCGGGGGGTTAATCGACTTAAAAAAGGCGCGGGCGGATACCAGTGACTTACTGAAGAAATTTTCAACTAATTTAAACCCCAAAACCAAGGTCCAGGATCTAAGCGTCGCCAATCAACAACTGGTGGAAATTATCAAAGCTTTATCCCTGGATTGCCGGTTACTGATTTTGGATGAGCCTACTTCGTCTTTGACCGAGTCCGAAACTGAAAACCTTTTCCGCATTATTGATGAACTTCAGAACCGGGGGATCAGTATTCTGTACATCAGTCACCGCTTAACGGAGGTCTTCCGGATCTGTGAGCGGATCAGTATCCTCCGGGACGGCTCTTTGGTGAAGACCCTAAACACCAGCGAGACTAATGAAGACGAAGTAATCTGTCAAATGGTGGGGCGAATCATCGGTACTTTCTACCCGGCGAAAAAGGGTGGAAGCGGGGAAGAAATTTTACGGGTGGAAAACTTATCCGGCTATGGTTTCCGGAAAGTCTCTTTTTCCCTGAAAAAAGGAGAAATTCTTGGTTTCTCGGGGTTGGTGGGCGCCGGCCGCTCGGAAGTGGCACGGGCGATTTGCGGAATCGATCCTCTGTTGGAAGGCCAAATTTACCTGCACGGACAAAAGGTCCGGTTTAATACTTATTATGACGCGATTCAAGCCCGGGTTGCCTATCTGACCGAGGATCGTAAAAGTGAAGGCCTATTCTTGAAAATGTCGGTTACCGCCAATCTTGTGGTCACCTCGTTGCGGGAGATTGTCCATCAATACCTGATTCATCGGGAAAAGGAACGGGCGCTGGCTGCCCGCTATATCGAACAGCTTCAGATAAAAACCTCCGGTCTTCTGCAAAAACTAATTAATTTAAGCGGGGGAAACCAACAAAAAGTAGTCGTGGGGAAATGGTTGGCGATCAATCCTGTTGTTCTCTTTATGGACGAACCAACCCGCGGAATTGATGTGGGCGCCAAAACCGAACTCCATTATTTAATGCGGGAATTATGTGACCGCGGGATCGGGATTGTGTTGATTTCTTCGGAATTGCCGGAGATTATCGGCATGTGTGACCGGGTGATTGTTATGAACGAAGGCCGTAAAGCGGGTGAACTGATCGGAGAAGAGATCAGCGAAGAAAATATTATGCGCTTGGCGGCAACGCAAAGTAATCGAATTGCTTAGCAAGAAGGAGGGTTTAGGGATGAATCCATCATTAGAAAAACAGGTGGAGCCAAGGGTTGGCACAGCCGAGCGGAAAGGTTTATTGGCCAGAGCTTTTGCTTTCCGTGAATTTACGTTGTTTATCATTATTATTGCTTGCTCCGCGGTATTAAGTTTTTTAACCCCGCATTTTCTAACCGGGCCTAATCTGACGACAACGGCGATTGGTTTATCGGCCGATGGGATCATTGCCGTCGGGATGACAGTGGCCTTGGTTTTAGGGGGATTCGACCTCTCGGTCGGTTCGGTAATGGCTTTAAGCGGGGTGGTTGCCGGATCCCTTTATTTGGCTGGCGTCAATATCTGGTTGGCGGCGGGGATCGCCCTTCTGGTCGGTATGATCTGCGGGTTAATAAACGGCTATTTTATTGGCCGGGTGGGATTAAACCCTTTTATCACTACTTTAGGGATGATGAGTATCGCCCGGGGCGCTTCCTATGTGCTGACCAAAGGGTCACCGCTCTCATTGGCCGGAATCAGTAAAGGTTTTAAGTTCATCGGCGGCGGCCAGATTCTCGGGTTTCCGGTGATGGTCCTCATTTATTTATTGATTGTGGTCATCATGGATTTTGTTATGCGTCGTTCGGCGGTAATGCGGCAGGTTTTCTATGTTGGGAGCAATGAAAAAGCCGCCGCCCTTTCCGGAATTAATGTTTCGAAGGTAAAAACCGGAGTTTTCTTCCTGACCGGGACATTGGCGGCGGTGAGCGGAATTCTTACCCTTTCCCGTTTTACTGTAGCGGCGCCCAATGCCGGAATGTCGGCAGAAATGCGGGCGATTGCCGCTTGCGTCATTGGTGGCGCAAGCCTCAGTGGTGGCGAGGGGACGATCTTAGGGTCGGTCTTGGGGGTTATCCTCTTAGCTTTAGTCAATAACGCTTTGATTCTCTTGAACGTCTCTGTGTACTGGCAAGATCTGATTACCGGCTTGATCTTAATCAGCGCGGTCTTGATTGACTTTCTTAGTCACCGTTCCAGTTTTTTAAGAAAATAGGAAATGTTTAATTGAAGAATTGTCTGATTGTTAAGTAATCGCCCATGCCGGCTACCGCCGGCTTGAACCCGGCGCTAAGCTGTAATTTTTAAGAAGATCCGGCTGAAATGGGGGTGATCGTAGAGTTTTTGCCGGTAAAGTAAGGTCACTATTTACCGGAACAAGCAATTTTTTCCGGCTGCACTATGGAGAAAATTAAAAAAAGGAGGATGGTCTACTAATGAAACGTTATTTATGGTTGGGAGCGTTAATTATCGTGCTTGCCCTGACCGCGTTGGCGTGGGCGGCCAGTCCCTTTGTGGGCGACCCAAAAGAAGAGTATTATATGGTAACCTTTGCTTCCGGTATCGAATACTGGAAGGGCTGTTTTGCCGGGATGAAAGATGCGGCGGACCAATTGGGGGTAAAAGCGATCTACACCGGGGCGCCCCAGTCTGATGTGAATCAGCAGGTGACTGTCTTAGAACAAGTGATCGCGAAAAGACCGGCCGGGATTGCCGTTACTTGTAGTAATCCCGACGGGTTGCGGGCAACCATCGACCGGGCGATCGAAGCCGGAATCCCGGTGGTTACTTTTGATGCCGATTCTCCTCTGAGCAAACGCTATTGTTACTTGGGAACCGGCAATTATAATGCCGGTGCGATGGCCGCGCGTCATTTGGCCAAACTGATCGGCGGCAAAGGGGAAGTTGCCATCACGACCGTTACCGGCCAGTTAAATCATGAAGAACGGAAAGCCGGTTTTATGGAGACCTTAGCCCGGGAGTATCCTAACGTTAAAGTGGTTAATGTCGGGAACGACAATAATGACCAGACCCGGGCCGCGACCCTGGTTGCCGGTTTCTTACAAGCCCATCCTAACCTGAGCGGTGTTTTCTGCACCGACGCCTTGGGTGGCGTTGGCGCGGCGACCGCTGTCCGTGAAGCAAATAAGGTAGGACAGGTTCGGATTGTCAGCTTTGATACAGACAAAGGGACCCTTGACTTAATTAAGGAAGGAATTATTGATGCCTCAATCGCCCAGGGAACTTGGAATATGGGTTATTGGTCGATGATGATGCTCTATAGCGTGCGACATAATTTAGTCAAGCCGGTTGACGGCTGGAAGGCAAAGGGGATTAATCCTTTACCGGGGGTTGTGGACACCGGGACGAATGTGGTCACAAAAGAAAACGTCGACGCCTTTTATATGGACTAAAGACCATTTCTTAGGAGGAAGAGGTTATCCGGAAAACGGATAACCTCTTTATATTTTGGTAAACAATGTTAATGGCAGGAGTTTGGCGGTTATTTATGGAATACTTGTTGATGGAGGAAAGCAAAAAGCAGAGATGGACGAGGTGACAAGGATGGAAGTCATGGAAGCAATTAGAGCGCGACGGAGTATCCGTCAATATCAGAACCGCCCAGTGGCCGAGGAGGTTTTGCATGAAATTTTAGAGGCGGCGAGGCTCGCTCCTTCCGCCCGGAACCGGCAAGACTGGCGCTTTGTGGTCGTGAACGATCAAGCGCAAATCCAGCGGGTGGCAGCCGCGGCCGGCCAGGCTTTCTTGGCGACCGCGCCGGTGATCATCGCCGGGGTCGCTCTCGAACCGGAAGGGGTGATGCGGTGCGGCGTCCCGCGATATGCGGTGGATTTGGCCATTGCCATGACCAACATCACCTTAGCCGCCACTGCCCTTGGATTAGGCACTTGTTGGATTGGCTCCTTTGATCAGAAGGAAGTGAAGAAAATTTTACAGATTCCGGAAGCATATAAGGTGGTTGAATTGATGCCCCTTGGATACCCGGCGGAACAACCGGCGGCCCGGCCGCGGAAGCCGCTGGCGGAGGTTGTCTCCTATAACCATTTTTAACAAGGATTTGAACTAAACGGGAAAGGGACGGGAAAACTATTGGAGTATCTAAGTCTTTATCGTAAATGGCGGCCGCAGAGTTTCACGGAAGGATTTGTCGGCCAGGAGCATGTGGTGCGGACTTTGCGCAATGCCTTGCTCCTCAATAAAGTGGCCCACGCCTATCTTTTTACCGGCCCCCGGGGAACCGGAAAAACTTCGGCGGCGAAAATATTGGCAAAAGCAGTCAATTGTACCCGGCGGGGGGATAGTCCCGATCCCTGCAACCATTGTCCAAGTTGCCAACGGATCAATGACGGAGTTTCCCTTGATGTTTTGGAGATTGACGGCGCATCTAACCGGGGGATCGACGAAGTCCGGGATTTACGGGAAAAGGTGAAGTTTGCGCCGGTGGAAGGGAATTACAAGGTCTACATCATCGATGAAGTCCATATGCTCACCACCGAGGCGTTTAATGCGCTTTTAAAGACCTTGGAGGAACCGCCGCCCCATGTGATTTTCATTTTTGCCACGACCGAAAGTCATAAAGTACCGGCCACGATTCTTTCCCGTTGTCAGAAGTTTGACTTTAAACGCCTAACCATGCAGGAGATCAGTGCCCACCTCTCCCGGGTAGTGGCTGCGGAAGGCTTGGAAGCCGACCCGGAAGCCCTCCGCTTAATCGGACGGGAGACCGACGGCGGGCTGCGGGACGCCATCGGTCTCTTGGAGCAGAGCCTGGCCTATGCGGAGGGAAAATTAACGGTCCATGATGTCCGGGCGGTTTTAGGCTTAGCGGAGAATGAAACCCTTCTGGCCTTGGGGAAGGCGGCGGCGGACCAGGATCCGGTCGTTGGCTTTCAAGTGATTCAGCAAGCCGGCGCCGAGGGGAAAGATCTGCCCCTTTTTGCCCGGCAACTGGCCCGCTTCTTCCGGGATCTTCTCCTTTTACAGTGGACCGAGACGGAAAGCGAGGTTCCCTTGACACCGGCGGAAAAAGAAGCCGCGCTGTCGATCGCCAGAAGAATGGGGCCGGCTAAATTAAAACGGGGAGTCGCCCTTTTTCTGGAGGCCGGTTCGGCCGCGCGGCGGGGAACAGAGGGCAGTCTTCCGCTGGAGATGGCTTTTTTAAATTTAATCATGGAAGACGGGACCAGCGAACCCCTGGCGCAAAAGGTAGCCGCTTTGGAAGAACGGTTGGCGAAGGTGGAGGCAATTTTGGCCGGTTTGCCACCGGGCCGGCGGGGAGCAACCGCTTCCAGAACTACGGTTACGCCGGCCTCCACAGAAACCGCCGCTAAGGCGGTAAACCCGGGAACGCCAACCGTTTCAGGCTTAACGTCAACGCCGGGAACTACTTCCGCCACGGTCTCCGGAGCTGCTCCAGAAGGGGCGGAGACGGCTTTAAACCAACAATCCGGGTTGGAAGTACAGCCCTTCGACCGCTGGGAAGAAGTCCTGGCCGGTGTTAAGGAGCGGAAAAGGACAGTGGAGGCCCTGCTCAGGGAGGGGACGCCCGCCGGGGTCCGCGGGAAGCGCTTAATGATCCGTTTTACCCTTAAGTTCCACTGGGAGAAGATCCGTACGCCTGAATATACCCGTTTGGTGACCGAAGTCTTACAGGAGGTAACCGGGGAAAAACTGATCCCCGAGTTTATCCTGGCTGGAACAGAAGATGAGACCACTGAAGAGAACCCTCCGGAACTGCTCCGGAAAACCCTGGAACTCTTCGGGGGAGAGATTACCGAAATACAAGAGGAGGACCGATAATGGCAAATATGCAACAGGCCTTAAAACAGATCCAAAAAATGCAGGCGGAAATGAAACGAGTCCAAGACGAATTGGCCGTTAAAACCGTTACCAAAACGGCGGGGGGTGGAGTGGTCGCCGTGGAGATCAGCGGGGCTTTGGAGGTCAAAAAGGTGACCATTGAACCGGAGGCTTTGGAAGATAAAGAGATGTTGGAGGATCTCCTGGTCGCGGCGGTGAACGAAGCGATCAAGGAAGCCCAGGAATTATCGGCCAATGAAATGGCGAAAGTGACCGGTAATTTAAAGCTTCCGGGTTTACCCGGAGGTCTTTTCTAGTGGTAGTTGAAGGATGAATTACTATCCAAAAACGATGAGCCGGCTCATCAAGGAGTTGGCCAAATTACCGGGTATTGGGCCGAAGACTGCGCAACGACTGGCCTTTCATCTTCTTGAGTTGCCCCGGGATGAGGTGGCGCAATTAGCGACGGCGATCGTTGAGGCGAAAGACGCCCTCAAGTTCTGTGCAGTCTGTGGCCACCTAACCGAAGAATCCCCCTGCCAGGTCTGTCAGGACACGACCCGGGATCACCGCCTCCTTTGCGTGGTGGAGGAGCCGAAAGACGTGATCGCCCTCGAAAAAACCAGGGAGTTTAAAGGAATCTACCATGTGTTACATGGCGCCCTTTCCCCGTTGGAGGGGATTGGTCCGGAAGAACTCAACATCAAGCAGCTTTTGAACCGGCTGCAGACGGCAGAGATTGATGAGGTGATTCTGGCGTGCGATCCGGATCTGGAAGGGGAAGCGACCGCTTTATACCTGGCGAAGATAATTAAACCCTTGCAAATTAAGGTTACCCGGTTGGCCCGGGGGCTTCCCGTCGGAGGTGACCTTGAGTATATTGATGAGGTGACCCTGGGGAAAGCCATCGAAGGCCGGCAAGAACTCTAATGGATTACCCGGATGAGAGATTACAGCCGGTAACCGTAAACGTCCATATATTTTTTAGATAAGTTAAAAATGAATTAATTAAGTAAGCCTTAAACCAATCCTACAGGAAACCCTATTTTCCTGTAGGAGTTTTCTTAAATTCAAGCCGTATTTTTGCTGAAGAGAAAGGAGCGGATAACGTGGGAACAAATGGACAAAAGAGACAGGGCTTAGGGGGGATAGCCCAATTATCTTTGCGCAGCCTCATCTTGGGGGCGGTCGGCTCCGCGATCATTACGGCTAGTTCGATGTATACCGCCTTACGGATGGGGGCTTTACCCTGGCCGACAATTTTCGTTGCGGTGCTCTCAATGACTGTCCTCAAGTTACTGGGGGGAACCAATTTACAGGAGATTAGTATTGCCCAAACGGCCATGTCGGCCGGGGCAATGGTGGCGGGAGGAATGGCTTTTACCCTCCCCGGACTTTGGATCGCCGGGGTTTGGTCAGGACCGGATGTCCTGGCTAACCACTGGTGGAAGGTGCTGGCTATCGCGGGGGCGGGAATGATTTTTGGCGCGGTCCTGACCTGGTGGTTGCGGCCAAAGTATATCGAGCAGGACACCTTACCATTCCCCATCGGGAAAGCAGCCGCGCAAACCCTGATCACCGGTGACCAGGGTGGAAAAAAATCTTTGCTCTTGTTCGGAGCAATGGGTTTTTCCGCTGTTTTTACCTATCTCCGGGATAGTCTGGGTTGGCTGCCGGCGGCCATAACTTCCGGTTGGTTTACCCGCCGCCGGATGGACGTAGGGGTTATGTTATCCCCGATGGCCGTGGGGATCGGGTACCTGATCGGCCCGCTGGCAACAGGAGTCTGGTTTTTAGGCGCGCTCCTCGCTTATCTTTTGGTAATTCCCCTGGGTCCGGCTTTGGGGTTGCTGCCTTCCACCGAAGCGGCCGTGGCCTTCAAAAACACCTTGGGTTTAGGCCTTATGGTCGGAACGGGGATTGGTATTATTATCCGTTTTCTCATTAATTTTGGGCAAAAACTGGAGCGCAAAGGGCTGATCTCCCGACCGTCGGCGAAAACGGCCCAAAGCAATGGACGGTTAAACGGCCGTATCCTACAGCTCGCCGGGATGATTTTAGCCTACGTTTTAAGTCTGGTGGCCGGGTTACCACCCTTGGCTGCGTTGCTGTTAATCGGTGGTGTATTGATGGCGACTGCGATGGCGGCGACGATTACTGGCGAAACGGGGATCAACCCCATGGAAATCTTTGGCATCATTATTCTTTTAGCCATTCGCCTTTTGGTGCCCTTGAGCACGACCGCCGCTTTTCTGGTGGCCGCCGGGGTCGCCATCGCCTGTGGCTACGCCGGGGATATTCTCAATGACTATAAGTCCGGTTATCTATTACAAACCAATCCCAAAGCTCAATTTATCTCTGAATTGGTGGGTGGCGCCGTCGGTACGGTGGTGGCGACCCTGGCCATGATTGCCTTAATCACCCGTTACGGGGGAGTGGGGAACGAGTATGGGTTGCCGGCCGTGCAAGCCTTTGCCGTTACCCAAATGGTGCACGGGATCGGGGATCCGCTGGTGTTTGGAATCGCAATGGGGATTGGCGCTTTATTATACCTGGCAAAAGTACCCGCGATGACCCTAGGGATTGGGATGTACTTACCCTTTGCCCTCTCTTTCACCGTTTTTCTCGGCGGGATGTCGCGCCTGGTTTATCAGCGCCTGAAACCGGGGGCGGCGGAGAACGGCGATGTGGTGGCGTCGGGGCTCTTTGGCGGCGAAGGGATTACCGGAGTGACCATCGCCCTTGTTCGGATGATCACTGGAGCTTGACGAGGAGGAGACTGGAAGATGGGGATGATCATCGGAATTGATGTGGGTGGCAGTACCACCAAGATTGTGGGTTTACAGGAAAAACAGCTGATTAGTCCCGTCTGGGTGAAAGCCAATGATCCGGTGGCTTCGCTTTATGGGGCTTTCGGTAAGTTTATTAATCTCAACGGATTAACATTGGCCGATATTGAACAGGTAATGGTGACGGGGGTTGGCGCCTCCTATATTGACCAACCGTTGTACAACATTCCCACCCGGAAGATTGATGAGTTCCGGGCGATTGGGAAGGGAGGACTGTTTTTAAGCGGTCTCCACCGGGCGATCATTGTTAGCATGGGGACCGGCACCGCCTATATCATGGCCGACCAAAACGAAGTGAAACATATTGGGGGCACGGGGGTCGGGGGCGGCACTTTGCTTGGACTCTCCAATAGAATGCTGAATTTCCGGCATTTTAATGACTTAATCGCGATGGCGGAGGGCGGCAACCTGGCCCATATCGATTTACTGATCGGCGACATTACTCAAGATAGAATTGTGGGCCTACCTCCGGAAACGACTGCTTCTAATTTTGGGAAGATCAGCGATTTGGCGACGAAAGCCGATACCGCCCTTGGTATTATCAACTTGGTCTTCCAGACCATCGGGATGCTGGCGGTTTTTGCCACCCGGATTTATAATGTCAGTGATGTGGTCTTGACGGGGAACTTGACCAATGTGCCCCAAGCGGGGGAGATCTTCACCATGCTCCACAATATGTATCAGGTGCGTTTTCATACTCCGGTGCATGCGGAGTTTGCGACGGCGACCGGTGCCGCCCTGGCCGCCAAATGCAGGTAATCGCCCGCCGCCTTAGTTTTTTAGCGCCGGTTGGCGCCGGGCGATGGCTGCCAACAAGGGAGGAAGGTAAGCGTCATCGACGACAGGACGGCCAAGCTTACGGCCGGCGAAAGCGCCGTGGTAGTCGGAGCCCCCGGTGATTAACAACTGGTGGCGCCGGCAGAATTCGCGGTAAAAGGCTGTCTCCTCCGGGGTATGGCTGTTGGCGATGGCCTCCAGGCCTTCGATGCCCCAGGTTAGGAGGGTTTGACGAAAAGCCGGGCTGGTCATGAGTTTTTGGTTATCTTCCACGTAAAGGCCGGGGTGGGCCAGGACCGGAACGCCACCGGCCGCTTTGATGGTGTCGATCGCCTCTTCCGGCGAGACAAAGTTGCAGGTGACATAGGCCGGGCACCCGATCCCAAAATATTTGCTGAAATACTCATTGACATCGCGGATTAACCCCATCTCCTTCAGGGTTTGGTACAGCGGCCAACCGCCGGCTTCGGGGTGGGCTTTCCAGTAAGCATAACGTTGCCGGTCAATTTTGATCGCCAGTCTTTCCAGAGCCGCGATGGAGTCTTCTTCATTTTGTTCCCAGGCCTTTTGGTTATGGGCGAGGACCCGGCGGAGTCCGGGGTGATCGGGGTTGATCCCGTACCCCAAAACATGGAGACTAAGGTCCGGGGTATAGCTGGCGGAAACCTCGACGCCGGGGATGAAGGTTAAACCTAATTCTGCGGCCACTTTGGCCCCTTCGGCCAGGGAACCGGTGGCATCATGATCGGTGATGGCTACCGCGGTCAGTCCTAGCTCAGCCGCGGCGGTAAGGAGCGCCCGCGGCGAGAGGGTGCCGTCGGAAGCATTGGTGTGGAGGTGCAGATCGATCGCCATTTGCTTACTCCTTCTCATTAATCTCTGAAGATCCTTGATAATCTTTCGCTTAATATAAACCGCGGACTTAATTTTGTCAAGATTTAGCGCCGGCCGGGCTTTGCTGCGGACCAAACCGGAGGTGGAAACCATTTTCACACAGGCGGAGGAATTGCTCCGAAAATATTACGGGTACCAAACCTTCCGCCCGGGACAAGCCCGGGTGGTTAAGAGCATTCTTCAAGGTAAAGATACCTTGGCTATCATGCCCACCGGGGCGGGAAAATCCATTTGTTTTCAGATCCCTGCCCTCCTCTTTGACGGGGTTACATTAGTAGTCTCTCCCTTGATCTCTTTAATGAAGGATCAAGTTGATACCCTGACCAATCTGGGGATCCCGGCTTCTTTCATCAATAGTTCTTTAAGCTCCGGAGAAGTTGAACGCCGGATTGCGAAGACGGCGGCCGGCGCCTATAAAATTTTATATGTGGCCCCCGAGCGCCTGGGGGCCCCGGCTTTTCTGGAGATGGCGAAGAATTTGGAGGTGGCCTTTCTTGCCATCGATGAAGCCCATTGCGTCTCCCAGTGGGGCCATGATTTTCGCCCCAGTTACCGGCGGATCCCTTCTTTTGTGCATAAATTGGCCCGGCGGCCGGTGGTTACCGCTTTTACCGCCACCGCCACCGATGAAGTGCAGGATGATATCTTGCGCCTTTTGGCCTTAAGGGAGCCTAACGTCTATGTGACCGGTTTTGACCGGAGTAATCTATACTTCAGTGTCTACCGGCGCGTGAATAAAAAGGATTTTCTCTTATCCTATCTGACGCAAAATCCCAAGGAGAGCGGGATCATTTACGCGGCCACCCGTAAAGAGGTGGATAAGATCTATACCCTCCTGCAAGAGAAAGGGTTTGCGGTCGGCCGTTATCATGCCGGTTTGAGGGAAAAGGAACGCAAGGCGGTACAGGAGGGCTTTTTAAACGATGACCTTCAGATTATGGTGGCGACCAATGCCTTCGGGATGGGGATCGATAAATCGAATATCCGGTATGTGATCCATTACAATCTGCCGAAGAATATGGAGGCCTATTACCAAGAGGCCGGGCGGGCCGGCCGGGACGGGGAACCAAGCGCGTGTATTCTTCTTTTTAGTCCCCAAGATATCATCATTCAAAAATACCTGATTGAACAGACGGTTTACGCTCCGGCGCGGAAAAAAGCCGAACTGGAGAAACTCCAAACCATGGTCGATTATGTTCATACCAACCAGTGTCTCCGCCGGTTTATCCTGGCGTATTTCGGCGAAGAAGATTTACCGGAAAACTGCGGGCACTGTCGGAATTGTGACGGGCAATGGATTAAAGTGGATTTGACGGAAGAAGCGGAAAAGATCTTCTCTTGTATCGTCCGGATGCGGGGGGCTTACGGGATTAACCTGATCGCCCAAGTTTTAAAGGGTTCGGCCAGTAAAAAAATTAAGGTTTTGGGGTTTGACCGCTTGTCCACCTACGGGATTATGAAAGAGAAAAGTCTGGTTGAGATTAAAGACTTGATTAACCAATTGATCGCCGAAGATTACCTTGGCGTTACCGGCGGCGAGTATCCGGTGGTGAAACTACGCCCGAAAGCACTGGCCGTTTTGAAAGGGCCCGCCCCGGTTTGGGGTAAAAGGGAAAGAATCGATCCGCTCGGAACCGAAAAGGACCCCTTGTTCGAACAGTTGCGCCGTTTACGGAAGGCCATTGCCGAGCAGGAAAAGGTGCCGCCCTATGTTATCTTTCACGACGGGACCCTGCGGGAAATGGCCAGAAGAAAGCCGGCCACCCAGGAAGAACTCCTTACCGTGAAGGGGGTCGGCGGGAAAAAACTGGAAAAGTACGGCGCTGCTTTTTTAGCCGTGATCCGTGGGGAGGAGCCGGAAGGAGTGGTAATCCGCCTCCGGGGAAAGGGGCCCGTCCAGGAAGGGCAGGACTTCAGGATCTAAGACGTAGACTATTTTCCCCCGGGAGGAGTAGGAAATTCCGCTCAGGAAACGGTTGGCTTCGGGTTTCGGGTCCAGGCAACTAATTAAAAGTTCTTCTTCGCCAAGGGTCTCCGTGATCTTAAGCGGGGAAGTTTTTTTGCCGTCACCGGCAAGGAAGGCGGCCTCTTTGGTCACTCCGGCTGTCACGGGCACTCCCCACAACCGGTCGCCGCTCCGGAGAAGCAGGACGCGGGCGCCAAGATACTGAAAGGGGATCTTCAGCGTGAAGGTGGTTCCTCGCCCTTCTTCGCTGTCAACTTCAATGGCGCCGTGGAGTTTGGTGATATTGTTCTCCACGATACTCAGCCCGAAGCCGCGTCCGGCCAGCTGGTCAACTTTGGACGCGGTCGTAAAGCCCGGGGTAAAGATGACCTCTTTTAAAAGACGATTTTCCTCCGGACCGGCTGTCTCCGGGTGGTGTTACTTGGTTGCCAGAGGCGAGCTGTAGATGGCCTTTCGGTTCAGGCCGCGGCCGTCATCACCGATGCTGACCAGGAGATTCCCGCCAGCCAGCCGGGCTTCCAGGCGAATTGTTCCGGTTTCGCTTTTACCGGCGGCTTTGCGTTCGGCCGGTGTTTCCAGGCCGTGGGCTACGGCATTCAGGGCCAGTTGGGTTAAGGGGTCGATGAGCAGTTCGGCCACTTCTTTTTCGATCCGCAGGTCGTTTTCGTCAAAGATAATCTTGACTACCTTATGGCTTTCCCAAGCCATTTTGCGAATGGCGTGGGTGAACCGGGAAAATAGTTGTTTCACCGGGATCATCCGGAGATTGATGAGCTCCAACCGGAGCAAGTTTAGATTATTCCCCAACGCCTGCAGGGCGTCATCCAATTTTTGCTTGGTGGCGGCGCTGGGACGGGAGACGCAGTGAAGAGCGTAGACCGTGCCGTAAAGCGTTTCTAATTCTGTAACCCTTTGGACCAGTTTATTCAGGGCGTTACTGTCCACCCGGAGGGTCTTGGTAAAATGCTGACTTTCTTCTTTCCGGTAAGACCATTCCCGGATGTAAACTCCTTCGACCCCTTCGTTGACCGGGAAGACTGTAATTTTCTTTTTTTCTTCAGGGGAAAGGGGGTTAGGACGGAAAAGAACCGCCTTGAAAATGGCGAAATCCTCCGCCGGTAACTGGTCAAAAGCAGGTGCGGTCGTTAAGATCTCCCCAAATCGCTTCAGATAATTATGGAAAGCGATGGCGACGGCGCTCCGGAGGGGTGCTTCCTGGCTGAAGAAAAGCTCAATGCCGTACACCTGCTTTCCCTCTTCCTGCCAAGCGGCGACTTTTTCCTTTTCTTCCTGGTTGAGCACCAGTGGCCGGTCCAGTTTGGGCGGAGCTTGATGGTCCGTGTTGGTTGAGATTGGGGAATAGATGCGGAACCGGGCGTGCCAGTAATCTCCATCCCAATGATGACTTTCTTTGGCGACCATGGTTTCTAAGGCGGCGGTAAAATCCAGCAGTAAGGGGACCAGCGAAGGATCATCCCCGTCTTTTTGGGGATTCCATT
This sequence comes from Bacillota bacterium, assembly GCA_012735135.1. Lineage (GTDB taxonomy): Bacteria > Bacillota > UBA4882 > UBA10575 > UBA10575 > Capillibacterium. The sequence goes on from JAAYHY010000050.1 coordinate 23,085, forward strand.
GGGCGAGGATGTTCTCTATTTCATGTAAGGTTTCGCTTAACGGGAGCAAACCGACCACGGCGGCCGACCCCTTCAATTGGTGAATGATCCGGAAGAGTGCTTCCTGCTTTGCGGAGAAGGGGACGGACGGAGCATCTTCATCCCGTAGGAGGCGGATTAACTCCGAAAGATGGCCGGCGGTTTCTTCAAAAAAATAAGGAAGGAGCGGATAATCAATCTCCGTCTCCATTCGATGGTTGTCCATGGGTTGACCCCCTTGTTATGAAATGTTCTAATAATTGTATCGTCCTTACCCACGTTGGACTTGAGTCCGGAAGGATCAGGCAGGGGATGGGCGGGGAAGATAATATTAACAATTTTTGAAAATTCCTTTGTATTTCTTTTAACTTGTTGAAGATTATAACGATCTTTTATACAATAAAAAAGAGGTATACGGGACGGTCTATATTGAGGCCGTTCTTGAGGAATTGTTTATTTCACTACATAATCTTAAAGGAGGTATTTACCTTGACGGTAAAAGTAGGAATCAACGGTTTTGGTCGCATCGGTAGACTGGTTTTCCGTGCTGCGGTAGACAATCCCCAGGTTGAGATCGTCGGGATTAACGATCCTTTCATTGATCTGGACTACATGGTTTATATGTTAAAGTATGATACGGTGCATGGCCGCTTCCAGGGCGACGTCAAAACAGACGATGGTAAGCTGGTGGTTAATGGAAAGAAAGTGGCGGTTTACGGGGTCATGGATCCGGCGGAGATCCCCTGGAGCGAATGTGGGGCCGAGTATATCGTTGAATCGACCGGTGTTTTCACTGTGACCGAGAAAGCTTCCGCCCACTTCAAAGGTGGCGCGAAAAAAGTCGTAATTAGCGCCCCTTCGAAAGATGCGCCGATGTTTGTGATGGGTGTCAACCATGACAAGTACACCAAAGATATGAACGTGGTGTCCAATGCCTCCTGTACCACCAACTGTTTGGCGCCTCTCGCCAAAGTTATCCATGAAAACTTCGGGATTATCGAGGGCTTAATGACCACGGTGCATGCGATCACCGCCACTCAAAAGACGGTGGATGGTCCTTCCAAAAAAGACTGGAGGGGCGGCCGAGCGGCCGGCGCCAATATTATTCCTTCCTCTACCGGCGCCGCGAAAGCTGTCGGCAAGGTAATTCCCGAACTCAACGGCAAACTCACCGGAATGGCTTTCCGGGTACCCACCATCGATGTGTCTGTTGTCGATCTGACCTGCCGTTTGGAAAAAGCCGCTACTTATGATGAAATTAAAGCGGCGGTGAAAAAAGCTGCCGAGAACGAATTGAAAGGGATTATCGCCTACAC
>JAAYHY010000008.1 GCA_012735135.1 Bacillota bacterium
CCGGCGCAACTGGGCGCTGGACGACTTAAAAAAGGTTGAAGACGAGACTATCCGGCCGGTGGTGGCGAAAACTGTGGCCAACGGCTATAAGATCGAAACGGCCGAAGGTTTTTTCTTTCCGGTGATCGACTATACGCTTTACCGGAAATACTATGGGGCGCTGGCCGCCGATTTGACCGCTTATTTTGATCTGATGGCGGTCGAGTCGGAAGAAACTCCGGTGAAGGATGCGGCGTTGATGATTGGCTGGGCGGAGATCCTCCGGCGGGCGGAGCGCCAGGAACGGTTTATTGAAGGGTATGGCTCCTCCTCAACCCAGGTGGAGCCGGTGCGGGAGCTGCTGGCGCGTTATGTTACTTTCGCCTTGTTCGGGTGTAACAATACCCCTTTGTTCAGTTACGAGACCAAGGAGATGGACCCCGAAGCCAAACAGGCTTATATCGGCTATGTGGCGCAGGAGACCACCGGCGGGTTTTCCCGGTTGATCAAAGACTATCTCCAAGTGCTGGATGCCTATGGGTTCCGGTTAACCGCCGAGGTGGACGCCTTCCGCCGACAGGCGATGGATGCTTGGGAAAAAAGCCCTCAACCGCCGAAATAAAACGGCGGTTTTTTTTGGGCGCTGCGGGTGACTGGGGACCACGGAGCGGGTTGCCCCTTGGATCAAGGGATACACAGTTGAAACCAAAATTTATTTGACTGGAATTGGTTATTGTGTATAATAAAGCTATGCCCAAAAATGTAGCGTTTAACCAAGACTATATATTGGGAGTAAACCGGTGACCAAGGGAGAATGGTAAAATAAAAGCAATGGAAGAAGTTGAAGCTAAGGAGGTGTTCCTTATGGTGGAAAAAGCTTTTACAGTGAAAAGAGATGATTTAACTGAATCACTGAAAGGCGGAGTGATCATGGACGTGACCACTCCAGAGCAGGCGAAGATAGCCGAGGGTGCCGGGGCTGTAGCTGTGATGGCGCTGGAGAGAGTGCCCGCTGATATCCGCGCGGAGGGTGGGGTAGCCCGGATGTCCGATCCGGAGGTGATTCTTCGGATTAGGGAAGCGGTCTCCATCCCTGTGATGGCGAAGGTGCGGATCGGCCATTTTGTCGAGGCCCAAATTCTGGAGGCGCTGGGGATCGATTATATTGACGAAAGTGAAGTTTTAACCCCGGCGGATGACCGGTATCATATCGATAAAACTAAGTTTAAAACCCCCTTTGTTTGCGGCGCCCGGAACCTTGGGGAAGCCTTGCGCCGGATTAGTGAAGGGGCGGCGATGATCAGGACCAAAGGAGAGGCCGGAACCGGTGATATTGTAGAAGCAGTGAAACATATGCGGACAGTAAACGAAGAGATCGAAGCTTTAAAAAAGGCTGCTGACGAAGAATTGCCTGAGTTGGCGGCTAAAATGCGGGTACCGGTCGAGCTGGTCATGGAGACCCGCAGGCTGGGACGGCTCCCGGTGGCCAATTTTGCGGCCGGTGGGATTGCCATTCCGGCGGATGCGGCCTTAATGATGCAGTTAGGATGTGACGGTGTTTTTGTCGGTTCCGGGATCTTCAAATCGGAAAATCCAGCGGCGCGGGCGAAAGCCATTGTGGAAGCAGCCACCCATTACCGTGATGCCCAAGTGTTAGCCAAGGTCTCCCGTGGTTTGGGCGAGGCCATGCGCGGCCTTGCGGTGGCCAGCTTACAGACGGAAGAGCGGATGGCCGGCCGGGGCTGGTAAGGACAGGCCTCTGAAAGATGTAGCCGGTAGATTGTCATTAGATGGGAAGTTACTTAATCATCTTTGTTAGGTCTGAAGGAATTGCGTTATTACCATAGAGAGTAATAACGCAATTTTTTTACTTTTTTATCCTTTGGGTCACACAGCCGGGAGCCGGCTCATTTACAACCTGGATAAGCTCGCAATCAATAAGTTACGCATTTAATTGACAGCAAATCCTAATAGTTTAAAGTGTAACTTTACGAAAAATGTAATCAAAAAGAAATGGACAAAAGGGTCTTTTTCCGGCGCCGCCTCTCATGTGGATGGGATCTTATATATTTATAGAGGATTCTTACTGTTGGTATAAAATAGTTACTATAAAATACGTAAACAGTAAGGGAAAGGAGATGCTCATGATGAAAAAATTCCGTGTGAATCCTTACCTTCCGTCCTGGGAATATATTCCCGATGGGGAACCTTATGTCTTTAATAACCGAGTCTATGTGTACGGCTCCCATGACCGCTTTAACGGGCACGCCTTTTGCTTAAATGATTATGTGTGCTGGTCGGCGCCGGTTGATGATCTGGGGAACTGGCGTTATGAAGGGGTGATTTATCGAAAAACCGATGATCCGCTCAATCCGGATGGCAGTATGTGTCTATATGCCCCTGATGTTACCGTCGGACCGGACGGGAGGTATTATTTATATTATGTGCTCGATAAGGTCTCCGTTGTTTCCGTGGCGGTTTGCGACCGGCCGGCCGGGAAATATGAATTTTACGGTTATGTCCATTATCCGGACGGGACCCGCCTGGGGGAAAGGGAGGGGGACCAACCCCAGTTTGATCCGGCGGTCCTGACCGAAGGGGAAAAAACCTACCTGTATACGGGTTTCTGCGAGAGAGGTGACCGGTCAAGGAAAGGCGCCATGGCGACCGTGTTGGGTCAGGATATGCTTACGGTGGTTGAAGAACCGGTGATTGTCGCTCCCAGTGAGCCGTACAGCCAGGGAACTGGTTTTGAAGGCCATGAATTTTATGAGGCGCCTTCAATCCGGAAGAAAGGAGATACATATTATTTTATTTATTCTTCCATTGTTATGCATGAATTATGTTACGCGACCAGTCTGGAGCCGACCCGGGGCTTTCAGTACCGGGGGGTGATTGTGAGCAATTGTGATCTGCATATCGATTCATACAAACCCGCCGCCAAGCCCATGTATTACGGGGGCAACAATCATGGCAGCATTGTTGAGATCAATGGCGAATGGTACGTCTTTTATCACCGGCATACCAACGGGACTGCTTTTAGCAGACAGGGTTGTCTGGAAAAAATTAAATTTATGGAAGATGGGAGAATTCCTCAGGTGGAGATGACGTCCTGTGGCTCTGTTGAGGAGCCTTTGCCAGGAAAGGGAGAATACCCTGCTTACCTGGCCTGTAATCTGTTCTGTAAAGATGAATCCATTTACACCGATTGGACCGGATCGTGGATGAACAACCAGTTCCCCAAGATTACCCAGGATGGTAAAGATGGCGATGAGGAGATCGGCTATATTGCCAATATGAAGGATTCGGCGACCGCCGGTTTTAAATATTTTGATTGTCGAGGGGTAAAGAAAATAAAGATAAAGGTACGTGGCTATTGTGCCGGCGAATTTGAGGTCAAAACAGCCTGGGATGGCGAGGCCTTAGGCCGGATCAAAGTGGAATTCTCCAATATATGGAAGGAATATGCGGCGGAAATTGCCATTCCCGATGGCGTACAGGCTCTGTATTTTACCTACCGGGGCAATGGCAGTGCCAGTCTGGCCTCTTTTACCCTGGAATAATCTTGGCAAAGGCCAGTTTTTCCGTCTTTTGATGGTTGTGAAGGAGGCAAGCGATGACAACGGGCAGGAATGCACAGAACCCGATTATCTGGGCGGATGTTCCTGATCCCAGTGTGATCCGGGTCGGGGATACCTATTATATGACCAGTACCACCATGCATATGAATCCCGGTGTTCCGATTATGAAATCAAAGGACTTGGTTAATTGGGAAATTGTCAATTATGTCTATGATGTGCTGGGTGGGGATGAACGGCAGCGGCTCATAAATGGCCGGAACGAGTATGGGCTCGGCTCCTGGGCGAGCAGTTTACGGTATCATCATGGCTTTTATTATGTGGCTTTTAGTTCCCAGACCGCCGGTAAAACTTTTATCTTTCAAACTCCTGATCTGGAAAAGGGGCCGTGGGAAAAGTCTACAATAGACTTCACCCATGATATGTCCTTATTATTTGATGATGACGGGCGGGTCTATCTGGTTTACGGCAGTGGCGACATTAAGCTGCTTGAGTTAACGGAGGAGGCAAGAGCGGTTAAACCTGGTGGTTTAAATCAAGTAATCATCCCGGACGCCAGCGCCATTGCCGGGCCGGATATTGCCCTGCCGGCGGAAGGCGCCCATATCCATAAGATTGACGGGAAGTATTACATCTTTTTGATTGTTTGGCCCCGGGGCGGAATGCGGACCCAGTTATGCTATCGCGCCGATCGGATTACCGGCCCCTATGAAGGCCGGGTTGTTCTGCAGGATGCCGGCATTGCCCAGGGTGGTCTGGTTGATACACCAGATGGCCGGTGGTATGCTCTGCTCTTTGGGGATCGGGGGGCAGTAGGCAGAATCCCTTATTTAGTACCGGTTAGCTGGGAAGCGGGTTGGCCGGTTTTTGGGATTGACGGCAGAGTTCCCCGGGACACCGGGATCTGCGCGGAGGCAAAACTTAAAATTGTCGCCTCGGATGAGTTTGAACCGGGGAAGGAGAGAACCGGCGCTTATTATCCGACAAGAGAAGAACGGAAAGAAAATGATGGCAATGGCTCAAATCTGGCTTTAGTGTGGCAGTGGAACCACAATCCGGATCATGATCATTGGTCGCTGACGGAGCGTCCTGGTTATTTGCGGCTGCGAACCGGTCAGATTTGCACAGGTATTTTGGAGGCCCGGAACACCCTGACGCAGCGGACTTTCGGTCCGGAGTGTTCTGCGGTTGTCGCAGTTGAAGCAGGTCAGATGGAGGATGGGGATTATGCGGGTTTGGCCGTTCTGCAGAAACACTATGGATTGGTGGGCATCAAAAAGGCCGGGTTGGCCAAGGCGATCGTGATGATTGACGGGACGGCCGAAGGAGCGGTGGAAGTGGACAGTGTTGAGCTGCCTCATGATCGCGTTTACTTTAAAATCGAATGTGACTTTAAAGAAGAAAAAGATCGAGCTTATTTCTATTACAGTCTTGATGGCCGTGCGTGGAAAACCATTGGTCATCCGGTGAAAATGAGATACACTATTCCCCATTTTATGGGTTACCGGTTTGCGTTGTTTAATTATGCCACGAAAAAGATTGGGGGATATGTTGACTTTGATTATTTCCGGATCGGGGATCGGATGACTGGAACAGAACAGCCGGTAAAAAAGCTAAAGGGGGCGAATTGATGGACAAGATCCAAATTACTTCGGTGCCCGAGGAATACCAAAAAGCAGCTCCGGAGGGAATGCGGGGCAGGATTGTAGAACTTTCTTATCCTGTGCGGAACTATATTAACCGGTCACGGCAGCTGGTGACAGATCGGTTGATCAGCAGTGAGGAAGCGGGAAGAGAAACAGTACCGGGCGAGGCCATCGTAAAAAAAGTCAATCTTTATTTACCTCCCGGCTATGATGAAAAGGATAAGGATAAAAAATATAATCTCCTCTATCTCCTCCATGGCGTGGGCGGAAACCGCTTTGAATGGCTGTATGGCAGCGGCCGGGTTGACGGCAACTTTGTCATCGCCAATCTATTTGACAACCTTATTTTAAATGGAGATCTTGAGCCATTGATTGTGGTTTTCCCGGAGGGAAGAAGCGCCGAGGATTGGGAGAATACTGCCTTTACGCCTGACGAAACAAACCTCTTAGGCTTTTATTATTTCGATTATGAGCTGCGCTATGACCTCATTCCCTTTATTGAAGCTAATTTTAATACTTACGCGAATATAGAGGACAAATCAGCAGAAGCCATGGCGGTTAGCCGGAAGCACAGGGCCATTGCCGGCCTTTCCATGGGCGGGATGCAAGCTTTGAATTTAACATTGGGTGGTTACCGGTATGATTCCATCAAATATACGAAGACAACAAGTGTGTTTGGGAATGGACTCGACAAGACGGTTAAAACCCCGGGGATGCTGGATTTATTTACTTTTGTCGGCGCCTTTTCCAATGCTCCCACGTCCAGCGATGGCAAGACGCTTGGCGTTGGTATCGCCTCGAGTAACCATGGACTCGATCTCCTCTATCTCACCTGTGGGGATGCGGATGAAATTTCTTTCCAGAGCGGCTATGCCAGGGCGATTGATGGTCTGAGCGAAGCGGCCGGAGACATGCTTGCCCACTGTTACCAGGTGGTTGTCGCCGGTGGTGTTCATGACTTCGGCGTATGGAATAACGGCGCCTACAATTTTGCCAGGCTTGCCTTTGGAAAACTGGAGACATGCTCGTCGCCACAAGTGGTGAAGATAGAGATTCGGTGATTGTCGGCGTGTTGATCAAGGGGGAAGGGACAGCCGGGAAGTGTTCTCCGGGTGAGGGTTTGTGGATCGAGATCGCACGATCATAGTTGAAAAAAATAGAGTAGGGAGGATGAACTATGCTTCGAGAAGTGCGTGTTGAAAACGGCGTTGTACGGGGATTACCGGCGGCGGATCCACGGATTACGAGTTTCAAAGGGATTCCCTTTGCCGCACCCCCCGTTGGCAAGAATCGCTGGCGCGCGCCCCAACCGGCGGCGGATTGGGACGGCGTCCTGGAAGCATTTCAGTTTGCGCCGATCGCGATGCAAGCCAAACCGGGGTTGGATAAGGATAATATCTATAGCCGGGAATGGCATGTCGATCCCGAGGTGCCCATGGGTGAAGACTGTCTTTACCTTAATGTCTGGACACCGGCCACCAGTCCGGACGAAAGACTCCCGGTTTTTGTTTGGTACTTCGGTGGCGGGCTGCAGGTCGGTTATCCTTCGGAAATGGAGTTTGATGGCGAACGGATTGCGCGCCGCGGGGTAGTTGTTGTCACGATCAACTACCGGGTGAATGTATTTGGTTTCCTTTGTCATCCGGAGATTACCCGGGAAGCGCCGGAGGCGCCTGGGAATTTTGGCCATCTTGATCAAAAATTCGCCACGGAGTGGGTACGACGGAATATCGCCGCCTTTGGTGGCGATCCGGATAAGATTACCATCGGTGGACAATCGGCGGGCGGCGGGAGTGTCCTGGCGCAGTTGACTTCGCCACAGAATCAAGGGTTGTGTCACCGGGCGATCATTCAGAGCGGAATCATCGCACCAGTGTACCCTGATAATCCGCTGCCGCCACGCGGACAGGCGCTGGCCGAGGCGGAAAAGGACGGTGTGCGGTTTTTTGAGGCGCTGGGGGTATCTTCGCTAGAGGAGGCCCGGGCGTTAGATGCAGAATATGTCATGGCCAAGGCCCTCGAGTATGGGGGTTTTTGGGGCACGGTGATTGACGGTAAATTCTGTGTCGGTAACCCCTTCGAGCTGTTCTTGGATCACAAACGTTTGTCCGTGCCGGTGCTCATGGGTCATACCTCGTCCGAGTTCTTCCACCGGCCGCAGGTGGAGACGGAAGATCAATTGCAGGATCTGGCGGTTAAGATGTTTGGCGAGGATGCCGGCGAGTTTCTGGCGCTCTGTCAGTCTCGGGCGGGGAGGATTGATGAAGTATTGGACCGGGCCGCGGTCAACAGTATAGAATATGCGATTCATCTTGCCGGTAAGGTCCATGATCCTAGTGTCAATCCCCCGTTGTATTATTATGTCTTTGATGCGGAAATCCCCGGATGGGATAATCCCGGCACCTTCCATTCGGTGGATCTCTGGTTCTTTTTCGAGACTTTGGCCAAGTGTTGGCGGCCGTTTGTAGGTAAACACTATGATCTGGCCCGGCAGATGTGTAACTATTGGGCTAATTTCATCAAGACCGGCGATCCCAATGGCCAAGATGCGACCGGAGAAGAGATGCCCCGGTGGTATCCATATACTCCGGAGGAACCCTATGCCATGGTCTTTCGTGACCGGCCGGAGTTTATCAGAGAAAAACCCAGCGCCCTTCTCCAATTCCTTGTGGAGCAATACTTCAAGAAAGCGCAGAAGACCTTGTAACCGTTGGGACGACGGCCTTTTTTGGAGAACCAACCGGTTCCTTTGCGTAAGGGAGGCAGTGTTTCGGGGAGCAACGCCAAAGGATGATGAAGAGCAAGGGGGGTTAGTGTGACCGGAAGGATTACTTTAACCAAGGACCAAGCCCGCCGGTTTATCCTTCTAAAGCATGGGTTGCTTGGTGACTATCAATTTGCCGGGAAGCAGGGTGTGGTCGCTTTTATCCGTCAGGCCGGCTGTATCCAATTTGATCCGGTTGATGTCTGCGGAAAAAACGCCGAACTTGTCCTCCACTCAAGGGTTAAAGGTTTCACCAAAGAGCTGCTGTATTCCTTATTGTATGAGGAACGGGCTCTCCTCGATTATTTCGATAAAAACCTGTCAATCATCGCAACCGCGGACTGGCCTTATTTCAACTGCTTAAGACACCGGAACCGTACCCCGATGAGTTTGATCACCAAAAATGGCGGGTGTTACGGCGGATCGGCGGGGTAGGGCTCTTGTGGAATAAACCCTCCGATGCCTGGTTGAACATTTGGGGTTTAAAAGCAGCCCAGCGTAATGAGATCTTCCGGCAATTGATTGACGAAAGGAAGATCTTGGAACTAACGGTTGTTGGGATTAAAGACAAGCTTTATTGTCTGGCGACCGACCGGGGCTTACTGGATACCGTTTTACAGGAGAACAAGTTTAAAGCCCGTTGTGAATTCCTTGCTCCCCTCGACAATATGCTTTGGGATCGCCGCCTGATTAAAGCCTTATTTGATTTCGACTATAAATGGGAGATCTATACACCGGCGGCTCAGCGACGGTACGGCTATTATGTTCTCCCGCTCCTCTATGGTGAGCGCTTAATTGGTCGCGTTGAACCGGTATGTGACCGCAAAGCGGCGAGCTTGAACGTGAAAGGGATCTGGTATGAGGAAGGGGTCAAACCAACCAAGCAATTGAAAACCGCCGTTTATCGGCGCTTGCAGAAATTGGCCGCCTTTAATAACTGTAAAGAGGTAATCCTGCCGGCAGGATTCTGAATCCTGGTGGCTGGTTTAGTATGGGTGGACCTCGTTAAATGTTGGCTTCTGATTTAGTGCAGATTGGGATTAAATTGGTGCGCTTGGAGGGGTAAAGGTATTGGGGCGATGGCCGTCAAGGGAGCTAGTATGGAAATTGATCGTGTTTCTCCAATGGCTATAAGGGCTGAATGTTTTTCGGCATATTTTGAAAGGAAGGAAAGGGTTATCATGATAAATCCAGACCAGGAACATTATATTGATCTGCATATGCACTCTTTATACAGTGTTGACGGGGAACTGACGCCTACGCAATTAGTGGACCGTTGCCGGCAGGCCGGCATCCGAATAATGGCCGTTACCGATCATAATTCAGTGAAAGCTAATTTCGAAGCAGGGACCGCGGCCGCCCAAGCGGGAATTCACTATGTTCCCGGGATTGAGATTGATTGTCGTTTTAAAGGACGCAACCTCCATCTGCTCGGGTATGGAATTGCGGTGGATAGTCCGGATTTTCTTGCGCTTGAAGAACGGTTTATTGAGCAGAACATTGCCGCTTCCCGGGAGCGTTTAAAGCGCATCCGGGAACTGGGGTTTGAACTTGCCGAAGAGGAACTGGAGGCCGTGGCCGGGGAGGGACACCGGCCACAGATTTGGACGGGGGAGATGTTTGCCGAAGTATTGCTGGCCAAACCGGAATATTCCGGGCACGAGCTGCTCAAGCCCTACCGCCCGGGGGGCGCGCGGAGTGATAATCCTTATACCAATTTTTACTGGGATTATTGCGCCCAGGGGAAACCGGCCTATGTCGAAGTGGAATTGCCCAGCCTGGAACAGGCAATTGCCATTATTCATAAAAACGGCGGCAAGGCGGTTTTAGCCCATCCCGGGATCAGTCTGGCCGGAAATCTCGGACTTCTCCAGGAGATCCTTCCCTTGGGCCTGGACGGGGTGGAGGCCGGCAGCAGTTATCATAACGCACAAACCACTTTGGAAATCTACCGGTGGGCAGAGGAGAATAAAATCCTGGTCACCGGGGGCAGCGATTACCACGGGAAAAACAAACCTGCGATCAAGCTTGGCGGGTATCGTCGCGTGCTGGCGGAAGTAGAGATGGAACAGGATTTACAGGAAGCAGGGTTGTTGCCCAAAAGGTAAGAAGAGAAGGGAGGAGGAGTTGCTTTTTGGGGACAAGTCCTTCTCCCTTTATCTTATCTAGCTCAGGTTAGATTACCGGGTTACTGCGGATTATACATCCCCATGCTTTGCATGTAGTTGAAAATGGCTTCCCCGTGTTGTTGTTCTTCCGTTTGGATGTGGTTCAGCACTTGGCGGATTTGGGGATCGCGGAACTCAAAAATGGCCGTGTCGTAGGTGCCGGAGACGTATTTCTCCGTCATCAGCATGTCGTTACAGAGGTTTTGGTCCGGCGCGTGGCCGGGGGTGAGCGTGTTGTCCAGTTGAAACTGGGGAGTCTGGGCCTGCTGCCTTTGCGGCTGGGCCTGGTTTTGCTGCATTTGGGGCATGGATCTTCCTTGTTGTTGCTGGGCACTTTGCGCCATGTTGCCCCCCTGCTGGTTTTGGTTCAGGTTCGGCATTTGCCCGTTCAAAAGCTGGTTGATGGTATTCAGGTGTTCTTGTTCCTTCTGGCCAAGCTGGGAAAAGAGATCTCTCAGTTGTTGATCCGAGGCTTGATTCGCGTAATCGGCATACTTTTGGACACAGATCTCTTCATGGTTTTTTTGGTCCTGCAGTAAAGAGCGTTCTTTTGTCGTGAGATTCAGGTTCATAAAATAAACACCTCCATCGGTAGTGTGGTCGAAATCCGGAATTCTATCCGCCCAACTGTTCATCCGGAGCAGGAATGGGCGGGATAACCGGTGGAGGAGGGGTAAATAATGAGATGGGGCGGGAAACGCCCCTTTATATTTTTCCGGTCAAACGATACCAAGTAATTAAGCCAATCCCTCTCAGGAGACGGAAACCACTTAGTAACGAATAGATTTTACCGGTGACTTTGCCCGGCTTTTGGGCAGCCAGACGGACGAAGAATTCACCGACCGTTGCCGGGGGAACGCCGAAGGCTTTTAGGACATAGGGCAGAGCGGCTAATTGCTGCCGGCCTTCCGGGCCGGCCTTGATGTTTTGGTAAAAACCGGTGGCGACCATGCCGGGAACGACCGCGTGGATGGAGATGGGATAGGCTGCGTTCTCTTTGGCCAAACCCTTGGTCAAGGTTGTCACCGCCGCTTTTGTCGCCGTATAGGGGACCATGTAGGGGGCATAATCGCCATTTCCGCCCCGGCCGCTCATATTGATTAAGATTCCTTTACCTTGAGCTTTAAAATAGGGAATGATCAGTTGGCAAGCGAGTAACGTGCCGGTGAGATTAACGCCGACAATAGTCCGGATTTCGGAGGCGGGGATCTCTTCCAGGGGCCGGTAGCCGCTGGAGATGCCCGCATTATTGATCCAGACGTCAATCCGCCCCCAAGTGGCGATGGCATGTTCAAATAACTGCTGTAAGTCATCCTTGCGGGAGACATCGGTCGCGAGGCCGGTGACGGCATACCCTTTTTCCTGCAAGGAACCGACTACTTCGTTCACTTTCACTGCATTGCGGGAGGAAATGACGACTTTGGCCCCATTCCGGGCACACGCTTCGGCAATGGCGAGGCCGATTCCCCGGGTGGAACCGGTAATCACAACCACCTTTCCCGCTAAAGATTTCATTAGAAAATCCCCCTTTCCTGTCAACCTCAAGCCCTTAGGACTATCTTATTGGGAAAAGCTTGCAAGTATTACTAAAGGCGGGTGACAGTTCCAGGGGGATGATTATTTTAATTATCTTCCACAAAGAGTTGGACCGGAAAACCCACCAGCTTAGTGATTTTGCCGTCGATCTTCTCCTCTTCGGTTTCGGCAAAAGATTCCAGTTCGGCGAGGGCCGCCTGGGCTTTGTCCAGCCGTAAATTGCCGGTGGTCCCGGTGTAGGTCCGGGCTTTAATCGCCGTCTCCGGGTCGCGGGACTCCAACTGGTCAAGATGCAAGCCCACTTCTTTATAGGCGTCCCGGAAGGGCATCCCCTTGGCCACCAGTTCGAGGGCGGCGTCGGTGGCGTAGATCTCGGGCCGGAACCCGGCGCGCAAGGCTTCTTTATTCACCTGGACTTTACTGATAGCCAAATTCATAATCTGCACACAACCCAGGCCGGTCTCGCCCCCCCGCAGGAAGGGTTCCTTGGTCTCCTGGAAATCCCGGTTGTAGCCGGAGGGCAGGGCTTTGATGATGTTTTTGATCTGGAAGGCGCAGGCCGAAACGGTGGCGGATTTGGCCCGTAAGAGCTCCAGCCCGCACGGGTTTTTCTTTTGCGGCATAATACTGCTGCCGGAGCAGAGGTTGTCAGGTAAAGTAAAGTAGGCAAACTCGGGCATGGAGTATAAGATCAGATCCTGGGCCATTTTACTGAGAGTCAGGACCACCTGATCGACGGCATCCAGGATGATCGACTCCATCTTGCCCCGGCTGTTGTTGGCATACAAGACGTTATTCTGGACTTTGGCAAAACCGAGGAGCTCGGCGACGAGTTCCCGGTTGAGGGGTAAAGGCACCCCGTAGCTGGCCGCCGAGCCTAAGGGGGATTGATTGTTCAGCTGATAGGCGGTCTTGACCAGTTGGCAATCGTCCAGTAATTGTTCGGCATAGGCGCCGGCCCAGAGCCCGACGGAGGAAGGCATGGCGATTTGCATATGGGTCCGTCCCGCCATGGGCACCAGCTTATTCTCTTCGGCAAAAACAAGCAGGGTGTTGACAAGTTGGAGAATGTTTTTCAGGAAGGTTAGAAGAAAAGCCCGGGCGTAAAGGCGGGTGGCCACGATCACCTGGTCGTTCCGGGAACGGCCGGTATGAATCTTTTTCCCGGCGTCGCCGTACCGGGCGGTCAGGGCATTCTCGATGGCGGTATGGCCATCCTCATCCGCTTGGGTGATCGGAAAGCCTGTGCTGTCGTGGGCTTTAATGATCGAAACCAGACCTTCTTTTAAGGAGGCCAGTTCCTCCTGGGTCAGGAGGCCGATACCGGCCAGCATCGTGGCATGGGCCAGGCTGGCCACGCAATCGGCCTTCAGGAGGCGCTGGTCCAGTTTGTAATCTTGACCGACGGTGAATTTTTCGACGAACGCATCAAGTTCGTAGTTTTTGTGCCATAATTTTCCCATCTTTACTCCTCGATTCCCAGTTTTTTATTGCGCCGGGCGAGAATTTCAAAGGGAAGACCCCGGATTTTGGCCGCATTGGCGCACCAGCGTTGGTCAAAACCGGAGGCTTTGATCGACCGGATCTCCGGCGAGAAAAGAGAAGTTTGGGGGTTATCCCGCTCACTAATGATGATGTTGCCCTTATATAGTTTAACCTTGGTGGTGCCGTTAACCATCTTCTGGCACTGGGCGATGAAAGCGTCCAGGTCTTTCTTGAGGGGATGGAACCACTCACCGTGGTAAACCATATAAGCCCACTTGACGTCGACCATCTTTTTAAATTGCCGTTCCTCTTTGGTCAGACAAGCCCCTTCCAAGTCCTGTTTTACTTTTAAAATGACTTGGGCGGCGGGGGCTTCGTAAATCTCCCGGCTCTTCAGATCCATGATCCCGTCTTCAAAAATATCGATTAAGCCGATGCCGTTCCGCCCGGCGATGGTGTTCAGCATGGGAATTAACTCGCCCAGTTTCATCGGTTGGCCGTTGAGGGCGACGGGGACCCCCTGGGCGAAGGTGAGTTCGACCGTTTCCGGCTGGTCGGGGGCTTTTTCCGGCGGGGTGAGCCACATCCAGATGTGATCGGGGATGGCTTGGTTCAGATCAACCGCGCCGGAGGCAATCGACCGGCACCACATGGTCTTATCATCACCGCCGACGATAAATTCCTCGACCGGCACTCCCCAGTGGGTACAGAGCATCAGTTCTTCTTTTCTGGTTAGATCAAAGTCCCGGACCGGCGCTAGTATCTCCACGTCCGGGGCGAACATTTTAATGACATTATGCATCCGGTATTGGTCATTGCCCCGGCCGGTGGAACCTTCCAGAATACTGTCACAACCAAGCTCCAAAGCTTTTTTGGCCACCAGCTTGGCGATTAATTGGCGGGTCATTGAGGTGGAGACCGGATAGCCGTTATAATCGGAATTGGCGAGGATTGCCTTTTTCAGCCATTCTTCCGTGAATTCCTCTTTGGCATCGATAATAATCGGGTCGATCTTTAACTGTTTGGCCCGGTTTACTCCCATCTGCATTTCCTCTTCGCCTTGCCCCACATCGACGTTGATGGCGATAATCTCTTCCGCCTTATATACGCGGCGGAGGAGTTCAATCCCCAAAGTGCTGTCCAACCCGCCCGAATAGGCAATGGCGCATTTTTTTACTTTGGGGATGGGGGTCGATTCGATCTTTTTTAAGATATCTTCGATTTTTGGCTCCATCAGCGCTCACTCCTATGTAATAAATATTTATGCATAATATATAACAAAGAAAAAAACCTGTCAAGCGTTGAAAGTTAAAAGAAGGTTATCTAATCAAGGCGATCATAAATAAACCACTATCATGCATATATATTTGGGAAAGAAACCGCTTTGGGCCTCAGCTTTTATCCGGATTGAAAATGGAAAATGGAAATTAGCAATGGGAAAAAGAAAAACCGCCGGTCCCGACGGTTGATATTTATAATAACCAACAAAACTCTGAGAAACGGACAATACCGATCGTTCAGAGATATAGAAAGAAGAAACACGTGAGGGATTAGAGATAATTCAAAGGATTTTGGGTCTTTCCGTTTTTGATCACTTCGAAATGGAGGTGGGGACCGGTACTGTTGCCGGTGGAGCCGACGGCGCCGATCCGCTGTCCGGTTTTAACCTTTTGTCCGACTTTGACGTTAATCCGGGAAAGATGGGCGTAACGGGTTTTTAGGCCGTTGCCATGGTCGATCAAGATACAGTTGCCGTACCCACCGTTCCAACCGGCCTCGACCACCCGGCCGTCGGTATAGGCATAAACGGGGTTACCATGGTTGGCGGCGATATCAAGACCTTCATGAAAACGTCTTTGGCCGGTGATGGGGTGAATCCGCCAGCCGTAAGTGCTGGAGATTCTTTTTCCCTGCACCACCCCGTAGTTTACTCTGCCGCCCCGGTAAACGGTGGTCCGGGTCCCAACCCTGACGACCGCGTTGGTCGGTTCCTTTAAGGTGGTTTCTTGGATTACCTTTAATGTTTCTTGATAACCATTACGTAGAGTAATGTGATAAACAACTTCCTTCTCGCCCTCGACGCCTTCTCTGACAATAGACTTTTCATGGGTAAACATATTGTTGTTCTTTTGGTACTGGACGGCGAAGGGGATCGCTTCCACCACGGTGTTTTCCAGTTCAATAATGACATCAAGGACGGGATTAAAGGGACTGACGACCAGCTTATCACCGGGATAGATCCGGTGGGGATCGACATCCGGGTTTAAGATCTCTAAATCGGCGACGGTCATGTTATAGGTTTTCGCCAAGTTCCAGAAGTTATCGCCCTTTTTGATGATAATCTCAACCGCTTCATTCTCAACGGCATAAATCTTCTCTATGGCCTGCGGGAACGGGTCAATCTGATCTTTCCGGACCTCAACCGGGATCAATTGCACGTCTTGGGCGAAGGAGATCTTTTTGACCTGGGCATCGGGATCGACCTTTTCTAAATATTGCTGCTGATAGTCGGTTAAGACCTTTTCCAAAGCTGCCTGGTCGGCGATGGTGAACCAAACTTCTCCGTCGACCACAAATTGATAGGCAGGCACTTTTTTCAAGTAATCGGCCCAGCTGATCAAGGCGGGGAAAACAGCAAAGACAAAGATAATTACAAAAAGCAATGCAACAATCCTTTTTATCACCAGTACCACAACCTTTAACTTCTGATAATACTTGAGGGGATTATCGTTTAAGCTGTAATAAAGGAAGTTGGGCTCTTCCAGTCCTTAATTAAAACTATATTCGATCCGAACGGCAACTAGTCCAAAAATGGAAGTGCTGGGATCCATTCTATCATAATAATGGGGTTAAGTTTAGGAACAATTTTTGAGATCTATGGCCACAATTTCAATTTTTCCGGGGAGCGCCGGGAGAGACCGAAAGTTTTTATCTTTTCCGTAAAATAAAGGAGAAAATAGATTTATAGAGAATAATTATCAATCTATATACTAGTATTGCTGTTAAAACGGTTTATTAGGGTTGATCTTTTGAATAAATATGTAACGTTTTTCCGGGCTTTTTGTTCATGGAAAAATTTATGTGTAACATAATGTTAACAAGGAGGATCAGGTATGGGTGGAGATCAATTACAAATTACGGTCGCAATGGGCTTATATATGTTGGTGGTGATTGGCATCGGGTTCTATTATGCGAAAAGAGCCAGTTCCAACAGTGATAACTTTTTGATTGGCGGCCGGAAACTGGGCCCGTGGGTGACGGCGATGGCGGCGGAAGCTTCCGATATGAGCGGCTGGCTCTTGATGGGCTTGCCGGGGGTGGCTTATTGGTGCGGATTGAGCGATGCGATCTGGACGGCGATTGGCCTTTTAATCGGCACCTATTTAAACTGGCTCTTGGTGGCAAGGAGGTTACGCCGCTACTCCGTGGAGGCCGGGAACGCCATTACCATCCCGGATTTTTTCAGTAACCGTTTTCAAGAAGAGAAAAAGGTCCTGATGACCATTGCCTCCCTCTTCATTTTGGTCTTCTTCACGGTTTATGCCTCCAGCTGTTTTGTGACAGTGGGTAAACTGTTTGCTTCAATCTTTGGGGCGAATTATCACCTCATGATGATTTTAGGGGCCCTTTTTGTCATCTTCTATACGTTTATCGGTGGTTTTCTCGCGGAAAGCGCTTCCGATTTTATGCAAGGGGTAGTCATGTTTATTTCTCTAGTCACCGTTTTGGTGGCCGGGGCCAAGCTGGCCGGCGGTTGGTCGGCGGTACTGGCCAATGCCCGCCAGATCCCTGGTTTTCTGGAATTTTTCGGGATTGCCCAGCCGGTGATGGCCGGCGGCCTGCAGCAACTGGGCGTCGATGGGCAGCCTTTATTTGGTCCGGCCGGGCGCTATGGCTTGCTAACGGTTGTTTCGACCCTCTCCTGGGGGTTGGGCTACTTTGGGATGCCCCAGGTTTTGTTGAAATTTATGGCGATTAATAAAAGTGAGGAATTGGTCATCTCCCGGCGGATTGCCACCGTGTGGTGCGCCATCTCCCTGGCGGCGGCGGTGGGGATTGGCCTGATCGGCCGGGTGGTTTATCCCGCCGCTTTCCTGACCCAAAGTGGGGCGGAGAATATCTTTATTTTACTCTCTACCAATCTTTTCTTTCCTTTACTGGCCGGTTTTGTGATGGCGGGGATCTTGGCGGCGACGATCAGTTCTTCCGACTCTTATCTGCTGATTGCTGCTTCGGCCTTCTCCAAAAGTATATACCAGGGGATCATGAAAAAAGAAGCTTCCGACCGGGCGGTGTTGGTCGTCACCCGGATTACTTTACTGGTGATTGCCGCTTTTGCCATGTTGATTGCTTTAGATGAAAACAGTGTGATCTTTACGATTGTCTCCTTTGCCTGGGCGGGATTCGGGGCGACCTTTGGCCCGATTATGCTTTTCTCCCTCTTCTGGAAGCGGGTAACTTGGGCCGCGGCCATCGCCGGAATGGTCACCGGGGGAAGTATGGTCTTCCTTTGGAAACTTTGCTTGAAACCGTTGGGCGGGATCTTCGGGATCTATGAATTGCTGCCGGCCTTTCTCCTCTCCTGTGCTGCGATTGTGCTGGTCTCGCTCATGACCCCGGAACCGGCGCCGGCGATCCAGGACCAGTTCGAAAAAGTCTGTGTCGCCGGGAGTAAGCTTCCGTAACCTGGCAAGATGAAAGCGCAGCCGGCAACGGCGTGTTAACCTGGTGAGTTCCGGAACCGGGAAAGTCCGCTGGTGATCCGGGGAGCCGCCCGCGCCGGTGGCTGCCATGGCCGAGAGATAAAATCTGTAACGATGAGATGAAAATTCCCGGAGAAACTTGACTATTGCTTGGTGCTTTTATATACTACTAGTGTGGTTTTTGTCCCTGAAAAGAATTAGCGTATTCACCAAAAAATGAATATCTTCCCCAATATAATTTAGGCGATATGGGCCTAGAGTTTCTACCGAGCAACCGTAAATTGTTCGACTATTGGGAGTAGTTGAGTCTACTTTTTCTTGTCCTGGCACGGGGTGATCTGTCTTCGGACTGGACCGGGAAAAAGAAAAGAGTAAAAGTAGGCTTGATTTCCCTTTTGAATTTACGGCGATTGGTTAAAACCAATTGCCTTTTTTAATTTCCTCGCGTTGGTCGTAACTAAGCGGAGCGGATTTGGGGAAGCTACCAAATGAACTTTGGTTAATAGAGCGGGTTGCTCTTTAATAAAACAGCTAATTAAGGAAAGTGGAGGGATTTGGAATGGACAAGTTTTTCAAGCTCCAAGAGAACGGCACCAAAGTATCGACAGAGATTGTCGCGGGTTTGACCACCTTCTTTGCCATGTCTTATATTATTTTTGTCAACCCCGCCATGCTCAGTCAGACCGGGATTCCCTGGGGCGGTGTCTTTTTGGCGACCATCATTGCTTCCGTCATCGGCACCCTCGTGATGGGGCTTTTTGCCAATGTGCCTTATGCCCAAGCGCCGGGGATGGGCTTAAACGCCTTCTTCACCTATACGGTTGTTTTTGCCTTGGGCTTTAGTTGGCAGCAAGCACTGGCCATGGTCTTTCTCTGCGGAATCATTAATATTATCATTACAGTGACAAAGCTCCGGAAATCAATCATTAAATCAATCCCTGTCAGCCTGCAGAACGCCATTGGTGGCGGGATCGGGATTTTCATTGCCTACATTGGGGTTAAAAATGCCGGCCTGCTCAATTTTACCTCCGACCCCGGCACCTATCAACTATTGGACAGCGGGACGGTGATTGCCAGTTCCAGCGCGGTTCCTGCCCTGGTGGAATTTAATAACCCCACAGTGCTCCTGGCGGTGATTGGTCTTCTCTTAACGATTGTTCTGTTAGTGCTTAACGTAAGAGGCGCTATTTTACTTGGGATCATCGGGACAACCTTGATTGGGATCCCCATGGGTATTGTTGATATCTCCACCATTGGCGCGACCACCGGTGTGGCACAGGCCTTCCGGGATTTGGGCACGACTTTTGGGGCGGCTTTCGGACCACAGGGACTGCCTTCGCTGTTTAGTGATCCGGCCAAAATCCCCCTTGTTTTGATGACGATCTTTGCTTTTAGTCTCTCCGATACCTTTGATACCATCGGGACCTTCATCGGGACCGGGCGGCGTAGCGGGATCTTTAGCGCAGAGGATGAAAAAATGATGCATTCCAGCTCCGGTTTTAAATCCAACATGGACCGGGCGCTGTTTGCGGATGCCATTGCCACCTCCATTGGCGCTGTGTTCGGTACTTCCAATACCACCACTTATGTGGAGAGCGCGGCCGGGATCAGCGCCGGCGGGCGGACCGGGTTGACCAGTGTAGTAACGGCCATCCTCTTCCTGGCCTGCATTTTCCTGGCTCCGGTAGCGGGGATTGTCCCGGCGGCGGCGACCGCTCCGGCTTTGATCGTGGTTGGGATTCTGATGTTAGCTTCCTTCAAGGAGATCAAATGGGATGTGATTGAGGAAGCCATTCCTTCCTTTTTTGCCGGGATCTTTATGGCCCTTTGCTACAGCATCTCCTACGGGATTGCCACCGGCTTCATCTTCTATCTCGTGGTTAAGATCTGTAAACGGGAATTCAAGGATATCCATCCGATTTTAGTCGTTTCTACTTTGCTCTTTATCTTGAACTTCATCATCCTGGCGAAGATTTGACCCGATTAAAATAAGCAAAAGTGAAGAGAGTACTCACTCCCTACCTCCGACCCTGAAACCTTTTGGTTTCAGGGTTTTCTTTTCCACTGGCAATTATTATTCTTTGGCTGAAGCTGGAGAAAGCGATCGCCTTTTTATTGGGATAGAGCGGGCCGCTTTGACCAATACTCCAAAAAGGACCCTTACTTTTCCGCAAAAGACTGGAGGGAAAATAGTGAAGATTCTTTTGGTTTATCCCCGCTTTCCCGAGACCTTTTGGAGTTTCAAACATGCGCTCCGGTTTATCAATAAAAAGGCGGCCCATCCGCCCTTAGGCCTCCTGACCGTGGCCGGTTTATTGCCACCGGACTGGGAACTGAAACTGGTGGATGAGAATGTGACTCCGCTCCGCGATGCCGACCTGGTCTGGGCCGATTATGTTTTGATCAGCGCCATGGCAGTCCAAAAAGAAGGAGTGCGGGAGCTCATTGGCCGGTGCCAAAGTTTAGGGAAGAAGATGGTGGCGGGCGGCCCCCTCTTTACGGTGAGTTGGGAGGATTATCCCGAAATTGACCACTTGGTCTTGGGGGAGGCTGAAATTACCCTGCCCCGTTTCCTTGCCGACCTGGCGGCTGGATGTCCCCGGCGCCTGTACATTCCCGGCCCGGAAGAATGGGCGGATTTGAGTAAAACGCCCGTCCCCCGGTGGGATCTTTTGGCGATGAAAGAATATAACGCCATGAGCCTGCAGTATTCACGGGGGTGCCCCTTTGACTGCGAGTTCTGCGATATAACCCTCCTTTACGGGCGGAGCCCCCGGACCAAAAGGAAGGAACAGGTCCTTGCGGAATTGGAAAGTTTGTACCAGCACGGTTGGCGCGGCGGTGTCTTTATCGTGGATGATAACTTTATCGGGAATAAAAAAGCGCTTAAGGAAGAGATTCTGCCGGCGATGGCGACCTGGCTTGCCGAACGGCGGTATCCTTTTACCTTCAACACCCAGGTCTCCATTAACCTGGCCGATGATGATGAATTGTTAACGGCCATGGTCAAGGTGGGGTTTGAATCGGTCTTCATCGGTATTGAGACGCCCCATGAAGGTAGCCTGACCGAATGCGGTAAACTGCAGAATAAAAACCGGGATCTCCTGGCGGCGGTGAAAAAGATCCAACGCCATGGCCTACAGGTCCAGGGGGGGTTTATCCTGGGATTTGACAGTGATCCGCCGACCATCTTTGAACGGCAGATCGACTTTATCCAGCAGAGCGGGATCGTCACCGCCATGGTCGGGTTGTTAAATGTGTTGAAGGGGACCAAATTGTACCAGCGGATGCAGGGGGAGGGACGGATTTTAGCCGAAAGCGATGGCGACAATACCGGCCAACAGGTTAATTTCCTTCCGAAAATGCCCTGGGAGAAGCTGTTGGCCGGCTATAAAAAAGTAACGACCACCCTTTATACCCCGCAATACTTTTACCAAAGGGTGATCGCTTTTCTGAAGGAGTATAATCCGCCGCCGGGACGGAAGATCCAAGCCCGTCTCTATCATGGGCTCGCCTTTGTCAAGGCCCTCTTCTGGCTTGGAGTTTGGGATAAAGACCGTTGGTATTTCTGGCGTTTACTCGGCTGGTCTTTATTGAGGAAGCCGCGGGTCTTCCCTTTGGCCGTCACTTATACCATCTATGGTTATCATTTTCGCCGGTTCTTCCTGGAACAGACCCAACCGGCGCCGGCGCCGTTAAGGTCGCCGGATCCGTCGACCATATAGACTGGGCTTACCATCGGGTTCCGCCGATCAAGCGCGGTTATCTTCCCGGTTTGCTTTTTGGTTTGCTCCGGCCGCCAAGGGTAAAACCCGGCGGGAGGTTCACCCCGTGTTTGTTGCTCAAGCTAAAGTCAGTGTTTTGGGCAGCCTCCAGGATCGGGACCAAGAATCTATCCACCGATCACCGGGGCTTTTTGGCCATAGTTGGCTGCCCGCGCCCCACTTTTTCCAGAGCCCTCTAGCCAAAGGCGTAGTTTTCCCCCTTGAAACTATGGAGCAGCCGGGCTGCCTGTTCATTAAAAACATCCGGTTTCCCCCCTCATTTTGGCATCGAACGGTGCTTTTTCTAGTTTCACGATCGGTTCGGAAAAAATCTTTGTCAGGCCCGTTACGGGGTTATCCCTAAAGCAATCAGCGATTCACTATGCGGATGATGGGTTTTCCGGCAAGGGGAGAGGATTTAGCGGCAGGATGAAGAAATATTCTATCCGGTATTATAATTGCCCTCCGGGCAAATGCTGGTCAAGATAATTATTCAGACAAGCGACGAGGATCGGACAACCAGAGTATTTTCTTAATAGACCGCGGGAAAGAAGGGGACCGGCCGATGAAAAGGTGTTCCTGGTGTGAAAAGGATGAAATCTATCGCCGCTACCATGATGAGGAATGGGGGGTTCCGGTTTATGATGACCGGCGACATTTTGAATTTATGATCCTCGAAGCGGCCCAAGCCGGTTTAAGTTGGTTAACCATTTTAAGGAAGAGGGAAGGATACCGGGAAGCTTATGCCGGTTTTCGCCCGGAAGTGGTGGCCAGTTTTGGCGAAGCCCACATTAAGAAGTTGATGCAGCATCCTGCTCTTATTCGCAATGAACGGAAAATAAGGGCTTCGGTTAATAATGCCCAACGTTTCCTGGCGATCCAAGAGGCCTTTGGGAGCTTCAGTGCCTACCTCTGGCAATTTGTCGACGGGCGTCCGGTGGTCAATTGCTGGCGGCAGGAGGGGGAAATTCCGGCCCAAACGCCCCTTTCGGAAAGGATTAGTCAAGATTTAAAGCAGCGGGGTTTTCAGTTTGTTGGCCCGGTCATCGTCTACTCCCATTTACAAGCAACCGGACTGGTTAATGACCACATTGTTGATTGTTTCCGCTACCGGAAGTTGGAAAATATTGCCCGGAAATGAGTTGCGGCGGATCGCCCTGGGAATATCCGACGAATTGGTGTTAACACGGATCCGACCCGGGAACGTCCCGATCGGAATTGGTCTTAACACCAGATCCGATGGACCCAGGCTCGCCCAAGGATATTTAAGGAGGAAGAGAAGTGGGCAAAAAGCTATGGATGGTCCTGATCTTTACCATTGGTCTCGCTTTACCGACTTTGGCAGCAGGACCCGGTGACTGGCGCATGCTGGAGACAGACCATTTTTATCTGTATTATCCAGTGGGGAAAGAAGCAGCTCTCCATCGGATCGCCCCGTTGGCGGAAGATATCCACCAGCGTTTGACCGAGGTTTTTCCGAAAAAAAATCCTTATAAAACCCATGTTGTCCTCCGGGACGAAACCGATCTCAGTAACGGCTTGGCTAGCCCCTTTCCCTACCCTAGGATCTTTTTGGACTTGGCGACTCCCGTGGATGATTTAGCCCTGGGTTTGGGAGAGATGGAATGGTTGGAGATGGTCTTTACCCATGAATACGCCCATATTCTCCAACTGGGGGCGGGGGATGGCGTGGCGGAGAGTTTACGCCGGATCTTTGGCAGTATAATCCTGCCGTCGGCTTTCCCGCCCCCGTGGGCCCATGAGGGCTGGGCGGTCTATGCGGAAAGTAATTACGGACCGGCCTCCGGTGGAAGGCTGAAGGACGCTTCTTTTCGGCGGGAGCCCGGGGTCGACTGGGCAGAGTTGAATTTAAAAAGACTGGACCAAGTCTCCAATCCCATGTTGACTTGGCCCGGCAACCGGGCGTGGTATACCTACGGCGCCCTTTTTCACGAGTATCTAGCTATAGAATACGGTGAAGATAAGTTAGTCACCTTTTATCAACGGCTGGCCGGGAATCCTCCTTTCCTCCGTTTTGAAGGAGTCTTCCGGGAAGTTTTTGGCTTATCGCTTTCCGAAGCCTACCAGGCATGGCAGCGCCAACTGCCGGCGCAGGCCGGAATCGCGTCCTCTCCTCCGGGCCGGCAACTCTCAACCACGGGGGCGGTGGCGGCCTTTCCCTACTGGGACGAAGAAGGCAACCTGTATTATGTGGAAGATAATTACAGCCGCCCCGACCGCTTAATGAAGGGAAAGGAAGGACGGTTTACCGCGGTGACCGGTTGGGATGGGAAAGCCGGTTATCTAATTTTACCCGGTGGCGACCTGATTTACGCCCAATTGCGCTGGGAAGGGGAACTCCTTAGCTATGACCTTTACCGGACTAATGAACGCGGACAAAAGGAGCAACGACTGACGAAAGGGGAAAGGGCAACCCAGCCCACCGCGGCGCCGGATGGGAGGCGGATTGCTTTTACAGCACATGATCCTCCCTTCCGCCACATTAAAGGTTTAGACCTGCAAACCGGGGAACTGACCTTTTTGTTAAAGGGCAACGAGGAAGAATCCTTTTCGGCGCCAGCTTGGTCGCCCGACGGCCGGACGTTGGCCGTCGTGGTCGAGCGCCGGGGCTTTGGCCGTCGGATTGAATTGTTGGACCTTACTACGAAAGAACGGCAACCCCTGACCGGTCGGTGGTGGGCGGAAGCCGAACCGGCCTGGGATCCTAACGGCCATTACCTTCTGTTTACGGCGGAAGAGAATGGCCACCGGAACCTTTATGCTTTTAACCGGCAAACAGCCGAGATCCGTTTATTAATCCGGGATGGAGGGCCGGGCGTTGTTTCACCCGATGGCCAAAGCCTGGTCTTTCTTGGGTATACTTCCGGTGGCTTCCACCTTTTCCAGACGGCCTTTTACCCGTGGGCCGGAGATACCGTCCCGTTACCGGCGGAGAGGTCGACGCCGGCAGCCGCTGTCCAGCCGCCCTTACCGCCGGTAGAGGTGAAAGCTTCCTCTTATCGGTTCTTACCCAGCCTCAAACCGCATTTTTGGATTCCGCTTCCCTTTGCCAACGATGAGCAAGGCTTTGGTCTGGGGGTGTATACCGCCGGCCAGGATATCCTCGGCTTTTTCCGTTATAACCTCTTTTGCGGGGTGAATACCAGTGGGGACTTAAGTTATGATTTGGCGGCGATCTATACCGTCGGCCGGTCGGATCTGACCCTGACGGTTAACCCTGGGATCGGGTACGGGGTGGAAGCCAGCCGGTACTGGCGGAGTTTACTGGTGGCTAATGACGCCCTGCTATTAGGGGCCGGTTGGACAAAGGCCGATGGTTGGTCCACCGGACTTACCTATACCACGGCGCGGACATACGGACTGAACCCCGAACCAAGTACGGGGTTGGGCATCGGATTGTCCCTTGCCCAGTTTGGCGCCGGCCAGGCTCTGGAGGCAACAGTAGCCCATTATACGCCGCTAGGGGACGGGCGCGTCAAAGGGGAAATGCAAGGGGTGGTCACCCGTGGCCAAGAGGCCCGATTCGACCTGGCCGGTTACGCCCACCAACCCGCTGGGACTTGGTTGGTCCGTACTAGCTTGGGGGTAAAAGGGCCCTTGGTCCGCTTCGAACGGGGGTACCTCACGCCCCCCGTCTATCTCCTGGACTGTTGGGGTGGCCTTCGGGCGATCATCACGAAAGCGGAAGGGGCGGCTGCCTGGTGGCCGGTGTTGGAAGCAGAACTTAACTTCCGGACGGTCTTAGGTTTTGTTGAGACTCCGTATAACCTAGTTTTCACGGTGGCCGAAGGACTGGCCGACGGCCGGCGGGAATTCTCCTTTACGGCCGGGTTGCCTTTATAAAAGAACTAGAGAATTGCCGAACAGCAATTGAACCGCTCTATTTTTTAAGGAAGGGATTAGTTTGCGCGCTGAAATTATCTCCGTGGGTACCGAGTTATTATTGGGTGAGATTGTCGATACTAATGCCGCCTTTCTCTCACAGGAACTGGCGGCTTTAGGGATTGAACTGTACCACCGAACGACGGTGGGTGACAATGAGCAAAGGCTAAGGCAAGCCCTAGTTGAAGCTTTGTCCCGGGTGGATTTGGTGATCACCAGCGGTGGTTTGGGGCCAACGGCCGATGACTTAACTAAAGAAGTAGTGGCGGCGGTCCTGGATTTGCCTTTGGTTTTACACCGGCCTTCTCTCCAATGGATTGAAGAGTATTTTGCCAGGATGGGCCGGAAGATGACGGCGAGCAACCGGAAACAGGCATTGATTCCCGAAGGGGGGGTGGCCCTCCCCAATCCGAACGGTACTGCGCCCGGCGTTTTTGTCCGCAAGGGGGAGCAAATTGTGGTTTGTTTACCCGGTCCGCCCGGGGAATTGATGCCGATGTTCCGGTCTTATGTCCGTCCGGAATTGCAAAAGGAGAGCCGGGGGGTAATCCGTTCGCGGGTGTTGCGCCTTTGCGGGGTGGGCGAAAGTGAGTTGGTGGAAAGGATCGGTGATTTCCTGGCCGGCCAGACTAATCCCACCTTGGCGCCACTGGCTTCCGAGGGGGAGGTCAGGCTCAGGATTACCGCCCGGGCCCAAACGGATGCTGAGGCAGAAGCGCTCAATGGCGAACTTGAGGCCAAGTTGCGCGCCCGATTAGGGTTGCTGATCTACGGGACCGATGAGGACACCCTCGAATCGGTGGTGGTGAAACTCCTTAAGCGGCGCGGAGAAACCCTGGCGGTAGCCGAATCGTGCACCGGAGGGCTTTTGGCCGACCGGATTACGGATGTTCCCGGTGCTTCGACGGTCTTCGACCGGGGGGTGGTCACCTATAGTAACCGGGCCAAGATGGAATTGCTTCAGGTACCGGCGGACGTAATCGAAGCAAAGGGCGCGGTCAGTCCGGAAGTAGCCCGTTTTATGGCGGAAGGGGTGCGGAGGGTGGCCGGGACCGACTGGGGGATCGGAATCACGGGGATCGCCGGTCCCGGTGGTGGCAGCCGGGAAAAACCAGTGGGCCTCGTCTATTTTGCCCTGGCCGGACCAGGGGTCAGCCTGGTCCGGGAAGAACACTGGTCCGGTGACCGCCGGAAGATTAAACGCCGTACTACCCAGGCGGTCTTGGATCTTCTGCGGCGGACCCTCCTGACCGACCAGGAGTGCCCGGCCCGTCGGCGATTGGCCTTTTCTTTACCCCCTGTCTTTTTAGCCGGGGGGTTCTTCATTTGGGAAAAAAAACTGTAAAAAAGGAAGGCTTAGTGTTATTATATACAAAGGAATTGCCTGACGAATTGAAACTCATATTTAGATCCTGATAATATATTATATAGTGTCTAACTATGCTTCGAACAATGGCCGCAAGGCGATTCCTTTAGTCAGATCAAACTGGAGAGTGAAAACCATGAGAACAGTGGGCGTACAAGTACGCGGCATTCGGGCGCCGATTGTCAAAGAAGGCGACGATTTGGTGCAGATTGTGATTGATGCGCTTTGGCAAGCGATGGGGGCCGAAGGGTTTAAGCTCAATGATGGGGATGTCATCGGTATTACCGAGTCTTTAGTGGCGCGGGCGCAAGGGAATTATGTAACTTTACCGCTGGTAACGGCGGATCTAAATGAGAAGTTTGGCGCCGATGATCTGGGCGTGGTCTTTCCGATTTTGAGCCGTAACCGCTTTTCCTTGATTTTAAAAGCCATCGCCAACGGTTTTTCCCGCGTTTATCTCCAGCTTAGTTATCCTGCGGATGAGGTGGGCAATCCTTTAATGGACCTGGACCGGATGGAGGAGGCCGGAGTTAATCCTTATACCGATCTCCTGACCGAAGAGGATTACCGGCGGATCTTCGGACCGGAGGTAAAACATCCCTTTACCGGTACGGATTATGTCCGCTTCTATAAAGAAATGGGGGTAAAAGATAATATAACAGTAATCTTCTCCAATAACCCCCGGGATATTCTGAAGTTTTCCAAAAAGGCGCTGGTGGCGAATGTTCACGCCCGGGCCCGGACGAAAAAATGCTTACGGGAGGCCGGAGCGGAGCTCGTCTACGGGTTGGATGATCTCTGTACAAAGCCGGTAAACGGGAGCGGCTATAATCCCCAGTATGGTTTGTTAGGTTCCAATCTGGCCACCGGGCATAAACTGAAACTTTTTCCCCGTGACGGGCAGACCTACGTTGATACGATCCAACGGATCATTCAAGAACGGACCGGGAAAAAGGTGGAGGTTTTCATCTATGGGGATGGCGCCTTTAAAGATCCGGTCGGTCATATTTGGGAACTGGCCGATCCGGTGGTTTCGCCTGCTTTTACGCCGGGCCTGGCTGGAGTCCCCAATGAAGTGAAGATTAAATATCTGGCCGATCATCTCCTGGAGCAGGAGGGGGAAGCAGCGATGGAGGAAGGGGTTAAAGCTTTGATCCGGCAAAAACAACCGGACCTGATCGGGGAGGAATCCTCTTTAGGAACGACTCCGCGCCGCCTTACCGATCTCTTGGGGAGCCTTTGTGATCTGACCAGTGGCAGCGGTGACAAAGGAACGCCGATCGTCTTGGTCCAAGGTTACTTTGATAATTACACCACTGAGTAGTATTTTTTATCTTTCCGGCATGACGCGTCCGCGGGCGGTAACCGGCGGGCGCGACTGCCAATTAAACCGGATTGCCATAATAATAGTTGCATTATCCAGATCTTTTAGTATAATAATCTATTAAATACAATTACGTCTTACGGTGGAAAAGAAGTTTTGTAAATGGGGGATTGACATGCTTAAGGTGGCGATTGTAGGCGCGACAGGGATCGTTGGCCAGCAGGCCATTGTCAGCTTAACGAATCATCCGTGGTTTCAGATTACCAAATTGGCGGCTTCCGCCCGCTCGGCCGGGAAACCTTATGCGGAAGCGCTCCGGGAGGCCAACGGCGCTTCGCGTTGGTGGTGCCCGCAGGAATTACCCCCGGAGATTGCCCAGTTGACGGTGGAAGAGGCAACCGCTTTTGACCCCACCAGTGTGGATTTGATCTTCTCCACCTTGGATGCGGGGGTCGCGAAAGAGTTAGAACCAAAATGGGCGCGGACCACTCCGGTGATTAGCACGGCTTCCGCTTTCCGTTATGAAGAGGATACTCCGATTTTGGTCGGTGGCGTAAACATGGACCACACTGCGCTAATCAAAGTACAGCAAGAGCGCCGGGGTTGGAAGGGCTTTGTGGTGCCCAAATCCAACTGCACGATTTCGGGTTTGGTCGTCTCTTTAAAACCGGTTTTAACCCACTTCGGAGTTAAACAAGTAATTGTCACCTCGTTGCAGGCCATGTCCGGCGCCGGCCGGAGTCCCGGTTTATCGGCGATGGATATGACGGAGAATGTTATTCCTTACATTCCCGGGGAAGAACCGAAGGTGGAATCTGAACCCCTCAAGATCCTCGGGACCTTTAACGGGCAAGGAATTACAAATGCCCCCTTTGGGATTACTGCGACTTGCACCCGGGTTCCGGTCCTCGATGGCCATCTGGTGGTGGTCTTTGCTCAAACCGAGAAAACATGTACCCCGGAAGAGGTCAAGGAAGTCATGCTTGACTTTGGCGCCGACTTTTGCCGGCTGGGCTTGCCCAGTTCACCGCCGCAACTGATTGCGGTCACCGACGATCCCTTCCGGCCCCAACCGCGGATGGACCGGGACCGGGGTGACGGGATGACGGTGACCGTCGGCCGCCTCCGCAAGGACCCCATTCTCGAAAACGGCCTGAAGTATGTTTGTTTGGCCCATAATACCAAGTTAGGGGCGGCGAAGGGTGCGGTGCAAACCGCCGAATATCTAGTGAAATACTATTTAAAATGGTTATAAACCGGCCATCGGGAACTTGACCATACCGGTAAACTACGGTATAATCTATATAATTTAAGAAGCGGAACCCATTTAAAGTGTTCGCGCTTAATGCTTAGCAACTTAATATGTTTAAAGCGGCAATGAAGAGGAAGTAGCCGGGCGCCCGTCGGTGCCAGAGAGGAAGGCCTGCGGCTGGAAAGCCTTCCCTGACGGCCGGTGAAAACCACCTTGGAGCAGATGGTGAAATAAGCCAAACGGGTGACACCGTTATTTGTCACGAAGCCGGGTCCTAGACCAACAAGGGTGGAACCGCGGGCCAGATTACCCGTCCCTTACGAGGGGCGGGTTTTTTGATCTCCCGTTTTATCCATAAGGTGGCCTGGGGAAGAACGGAAATGGACCCGATGGAAGCGAGGTGAGGATGATGGAGCCGGAGGTTGAGATCTGCGCCGGTGGCGTAGTTTTTAAAGAGGGGAAGGTAGTAAGTTTACGCCGGAAAAACGGCGTATGGTTGATGCCGAAGGGCCATGTGGATCCGGGCGAATCACTGGAGGAAGCCGCGGCCCGGGAGGTTTGGGAAGAAACAGGCCTGACGGTCCGGGTGGGGCCTTCTTTGGGGGAGACCGCATACTGCTATACGGAAAATGGGGTTGACCACCGGAAAAAAGTATACTGGTTTTATATGGAGGCCACCGGGGGACAGCTCCGGCCGGAAGCGGAGACGTTTACGGCGGTCCGTCTGCTCTCC
Source organism: Bacillota bacterium (assembly GCA_012735135.1). Taxonomy (GTDB): domain Bacteria; phylum Bacillota; class UBA4882; order UBA10575; family UBA10575; genus Capillibacterium. The sequence continues at coordinate 30,202 of JAAYHY010000008.1, forward strand.
GCAGAGGAATTAAATACTTTAAGTTTTCCGGCCGACCGTCAATTGGCGGCCAAGGCCTTTGCGCTATACCAAAAGGCGAAGACGACCCCCTGATTTCACCCGGATGAACAATTATTTTGACCAGTATTGGCCCAACTTGGGCTGGACAGTATTTCCACGATAGTCGCTCACGCTGGCTTCCGACAGCTGGAACAGGTGATGATCATTCAAAGCCGGGTGAGTCGACAAGCAGCGAAGGTATTTTTTGGGAGGAGGATTGTGATGCTTAAATTATGGTTACCCGACGGGTCCAGCCGGACAGCGGAGAGCGGGATCTCCGGGAAAGAACTGATCGCCGGTTTAGATCCGTCCCTCAAGAAAGAGGTCATCTGTCTTAAAGTGGACGGGGAGTTGAAGGATCTCTCCACCCTGCTGCCGGCCGATGCCGAGGTGAGTCTGGTCCGGCGTTCCGATCCCGAAGCTATAGAGGTTTTAAGGCATTCGGCTGCCCATATTATGGCCCAGGCCGTCAAGCGGCTTTTTCCCGAAGCTAAACTGGCGATTGGACCGGCGATCGAAAACGGTTTTTACTACGATTTCGACCTGCCCCGGCCGTTGCCCCCGGAGGATTTGGCGGTGATTGAAGAGGAGATGAAGCGGATTATCAAGGAAGATTATCCGTTCATCCGCCAACTGGTGCCGAAAGAAGAGGCGCTGGCCCGCTTGCGCGCGGCGGGGGAGAAATTTAAAGAAGAATTAGTCTCCGAACTGGAAGACGGGGAGATCAGCTTTTACCAGCAAGGCGAGTTCACCGATCTCTGCCGGGGTCCCCATTTACCCTCCACCCGCTATCTGCAAGCCTTTAAACTGACCAGTATTGCCGGGGCTTACTGGCGTGGGGATTCCTCCCGGGAAATGCTCCAACGGATCTACGGCACGGCTTTCTTTAGCCGGGAAGAGCTGGATGCTTACTTTAAATTATTGGAAGAGGCGGCCCGCCGCGACCATCGTAAACTCGGACGGGAACTGGATTTATTCTCCACCGACGACCAGATTGGCGCCGGGTTAATCCTGTGGCATCCCAAAGGGGGCCGCGTCCGTCAGGTGATCGAGGACTTCTGGCGGGACGAACACCGGAAAAACGGTTACGAGTTGGTTTTTACCCCCCATTTGGGCCGGAGCCAGCTCTGGGAGACCAGTGGCCATTTGGGCTTTTACCGGGAGAATATGTATTCGGGGATGGAGGTCGAAGGGCAGGAGTATTTGATTAAACCGATGAACTGCCCGTTCCATATCGCCATTTATAAAAGCCGGAGCCGTTCTTACCGGGAGTTGCCGTTCCGTTGGGCGGAGTTGGGGACGGTTTACCGTTATGAGCGCAGCGGGGTGCTCCATGGGCTCCTGCGGGTCCGCGGCTTTACCCAGGATGACGCCCACATCTTTTGCCGGCCCGACCAGATGCCGGAAGAGATCGACCGGGTCCTTGCCTTTTGCTTAAAGATCCTTAGAGCCTTTGGTTTTAAAGAATTCAAACTGTACCTGGCGACCAGGCCGGAGAAGTCGGTGGGGGCGGAAGAACGCTGGGCCGCAGCAACCGAGGCTTTACGGACGGCTATCGAAAAAACCGGCCTCCCTTATGAAGTGGACGAGGGCGGCGGGGCCTTCTACGGACCCAAGATCGACCTGAAAATCAAGGACGCCTTGGGGCGGGAATGGCAGTGCTCTACCATCCAATTTGACTTTAACGAACCGGAACGGTTTGAGCTCACTTATAAAGGAGCGGATAGCCAGGACCACCAACCGTACATGATCCACCGGGCCTTGCTCGGCTCACTGGAACGCTTCTTTGGGATCTTGGTTGAAAACTACGAAGGAGCTTTCCCCTTATGGCTGGCGCCGGTCCAGGCAGTGGTGCTTCCGGTTTTACCCGCCAACCTGGAGTACGCCGGGGAGCTTTACGACTGGTTGCGGGCCAGTGGTATCCGGGCCGAACTGGACAGCCGGAATGAGAAGATCGGCTACCGGATCCGGGAAGCCCAAATGCAGAAAGTGCCTTATATGTTAGTGGTGGGCTCGAAAGAGGCGGAGAGCGGTCAGGTGGCCGTCCGGACCAGGAAAGAAGGGGATCTGGGCGTCTGGTCCCGGGAAGAGCTGCTGGCCCGGATGGAAAAGGAGATTGCGGAAAAAAGTTAAGGTTTTATTGACGTGGCGTTGCTCCGGGAAGGACCGGGGGTTACCTTCGAGACAGTAGAGGAGACGGAAATGGCAAGAATAAGGAGGAAATATTGACCGGATTCAAAGCGGAGCAATGCGGAAAGGGGCAGACAGGGTGCGCTTTATCTTCCGTAATTATCTGTTGCGCTGGACCGGGTTTATGGAAGTCTTTCTTTCCTTCCTTTTGATCCTCAGTGTGGTGATTGCCGCCGCCGGTCTGGTGCTAAACTTGTACGGGTTAACACAAAAGCTGAACGACACCGGTTATTTCCAGAAATTTCTCGGGTCGACCATGGCGCTGATTATTGCCTTGGAGTTAATTAAAATGATTCTCCGGGACACCATCAGCAGCACCATAGAAGTATTATTGATTGCCATCTCCCGGAAACTGATCGTTAGTGAAGGCAACACCTTAGACTTTTTAATTGGGATCATCGCCATCGCTTTCTTGTTTCTGATCCGGAAGTATCTCTTTGTCTCCGAATTTAGCACCGACAGCGGGATTGTGGTCAGCGCAGCGATGCCGGTGGCGGAAGCGGAAAAGCTGCTCAGGCGGGTTCTTCCCCGTCACGCCCATACTGTTGGCGGGGTGGTGGCGCAAATTGCGGGGGAGGAAAACCGGAAACTCAAGGAAGGGGAGGTGTATACGGTAAACGGCCTGAAGGTCCGGATTAACCGGATGGAGAACGGGATCATTGAGGTGGTGGAGTTTTTAACGGGTGGAGAAAAGGAGGGCTAACCAAAACCGTGCCTATAAACCTGTTCTTTCCAGAAGATAAATTCCGGAATTAGTGAAGGAGCCTGGCGAGCCTGGTCGAATTGTTTAATAACCGGACTTTAGTGGAGGCATGGATGGATGTTGAATAAGACTAGGCTTTTCGTTATCCTTGTTCTGCTTCTTCTTGGCGTAAACCCGCTTTTGGCTTTTCATAGCGGGATACCCGGCGGAGATGTGGTTTTATACGAATTATTATATCCGGCGCTGAAAGGTGGAACACCCTTTAGCCCTCCACCGGCCATCCCGCCGAAGGGGACACCTCCCCTGGAACCGGAGCCCGCCTTTCCCCGGGTTACCCCTGTCCCGATGCCGGCCGAAGTGAAAGGGATCTACGCTACCGGATGGGCAGCCGGCAGTCCGGCTTTGTTCAACCGGATCTTACAATTTATCGAAGCAACCGAGGTCAATTCCTTGGTGGTCGATATTAAAGATGACACCGGCCTCCTCAGTTACCGGTCGACGGTGCCGTTGGTGGAGGTCTTGGGCGCTTGGGAGAAGAAAATTCCCGATCCCCAACGGCTGTTACAGACTTTACAGCAGAAGAAGATCTACCCCATTGCCCGGTTGGTTGTTTTTAAAGATCCTTATCTGGCCGAAAAACGGCCGGATTTAGCCGTCAAGCACACGGACGGTGGAATTTGGCGGGATTATAAGGGACTGGCCTGGGTTGATCCCCATGCCCGGGAGGTCTGGAATTACAACATCCAGATCGCCAAAGAAGCAATAAAAATGGGGTTTCCGGAGATCCAATTTGATTATGTCCGCTTTGCCAGTGACGGTGATTTAAAAAAATGCGTTTACCCCTTTGCCGATGGGAGCAGCAAAGAGGATGTAATCGAAGCTTTTCTCCAGTATGCCCGGGAAGAGTTGGAGCCGCTAGGGGCTGTTGTCTCCGCCGATATTTTTGGCTTGGCCTGCTCGGCGCCGGATGATCTCTACATCGGGCAGAAACTCGAGAAGATTGCCCAAGCGGTTCCGGTTATTTCACCGATGGTGTATCCTTCCCATTATGCCAAGGGCAGTTACGGACTGGCCAATCCCGATCTTTCCCCTTACGAAACAGTCTTAAAAAGCTTACAGGACGCCAGTCGAAGACTGAGTGCTTATCCGGTCAAGCTTCGTCCCTGGTTACAAGATTTTTCCCTGGGAAGCAATTATGGCCCCGCGCAGATTGAAGCCCAGATCCGGGCGGTTTATGATGCGGGCGTCCGCGACTGGATCTTCTGGAATCCCAGTTGCCGTTATGATGTGAATAAATATGTAACAAAAGGAAACAGCCCGGTGGGGAAGGGGGAAGGGTTTACTCTTCCGGAGGAAGAGCTATTGGTCCCGGTTGTCCAGGATTCCAAGGCGGATGGGGCGATCCCGCCCTTGAGGGTAGCTGAACCCCGTGAAGGTACTCTTGAGGAACCGTCATCTCCTCCGGAGGAGGCCAGGGGGCGGTAAACTGGGCTAAAGCGGTGTAAATTTGCCGATCAATGTACTCGTATAAATAATGATCGGAACCGCATATGGTTTACAATTTTTAACGAGAATGACTTGATTTTCGATTGACTTTTACTTGTGGTTTTGATATATTCTTCGTAATATCTTATTCTAAAGACGAGATGAATACAGGTTAAGACAAGTATTAGTCTCGTCTGTATATTTATAATACTGTTAAACATAAACGGGGGTGTAATGGCAATGAAAAGAAAATTGTTGGTTGTAGGAGCGCTTGTGGTGGTTTTGGCTGTTATTATTGTCCTCTTAACCGGGCGAGGCAAAAGCGATACCTTAAAAATAGGCACGATCATGTCCACGAGCGGTCCGGTTTCCCATTTCGGAACCCAATGCCGGGATGCGATGCTGTTGGCGATTGACGAGTTTAACGCCAGAGGTGGGGTTCTCGGAAAACAAGTCGAGTTAATTGCGGAAGATGATGAAAAGAATCCGGAGAAAACCATGAATGCGCTGATTAAATTAATCACGAAAGATAAGGTAAAAGTGGTTCTCGGCGGCTTAACCAGCGATTGTACCTTGGCCATCACTAAGGAAGCTCAGCAAAGAGGAATTCTCCTTTTTACCCCGACTTCCACCAATGATTCGGTGACCGACGCCGGCGATCTTATTTTCCGCGCTTGCTTCAAAGATTCTTTCCAGGGTCAAGTAATGGCCCAATTTGCCATTGAAAATTTAGGCGCGAAGAAAGCCGCAATCCTTTATGATATGAATAACGACTATTCCACCGGCTTAATGAAGAGTTTTGAAGAAACCTTTACCGCTTTCGGCGGCACGGTGGTGGCAAGTGAATCCTACGCCGGTGGCGATAAAGACTTTAATGCGCAGATTACCAAGATTAAAGCGGGAGATCCCGATGTCCTTTTCCTCCCCGACTATTACAACACCATCTCTTTAATTACCAAGCAGGTGCGGAATCAAGGTTTGGATGTAATCATGCTTGGCCCCGATGGTTGGGACGAACTGGTCGGGCAAGCCGGGGAAGAAGCCGTTGGTGGTTACTACTGTAACCATTATAGCCCCGATGCGGATGACCCGGATGTGGTGGAGTTTGTCCGTAAATACCGGGAACGTTATGGGGTTACCCCCAATGCCCTCGCGGCGCTCGGGTATGATGCCACCTATATTGTGTTGGAAGCCATTGAACGGGCCGGGACCGACGACCCGCAAAAACTGAAAGCAGCGCTGATGGAGACGGATAAGAAATACGTCACCGGTCATATCACCTTTGATGCAAACCGTAATCCGGTCAAATCGACGACGATCTTAAAGGTCGTTAAGGGCGCGGACGGGAAATTGACCACCGAATATGTGGGGATGGTTAACCCCGAATAAAATATAGAGAGCCAATAAAGGCTAGAAAGTAATGGGAGAAAGGGTTTTCTCCCATTACTTTATTCAAAACTATTATAAAAATTAATCCTTGGAAAAATAATTTAAAAATGTTGCCGGTATCTTAACCCGGCTCTTCGGATTGAACGATCAACAGAAACATTACCAATCATCATGGACGTTCAATCTATTGTCTATTGGATAATTGAATGGCGTATTTCCTTAACTTGGGAGGTGGGGTTTGGATGGATTTTCTGCAGCAATTCTGCCAGCAAACGCTGAACGGAATGTCCCTGGGAAGTATCTATGCTTTATTGGCCCTAGGCTATACGATGGTTTACGGTATTGTGCAGTTGATTAACTTTGCCCATGGTGATATTCTGATGGTAGGAGCTTTTGTCAGTTACTTCGTCCTTAGCAAGTGGGGAATCACACCCGTAACCCTGATGTTGTCCTTTTTGCCGTCGATGCTGTTCTGTCTAACGTTAGGCGTATCCATGGAAAAAGTTTGCTATAAACCTTTGCGGAATCAACCACGGATCAACGCCTTAATTACGGCGATTGGGGTTTCTTTCTTACTGGAAAACGGCGCGCGGGTGATTCCGGCAATCGGGCCAAATCCCCGGGTTTTTCCTACCTTGCCGGTGGTGAACTATGCTTGGCTCGGGGTAAGCATCAGCCGGGTTCAGCTCTTAATCTTTATGGTCGCCATTGTTTTAATGCTTCTTCTTAATTATATCGTTAACTTTACCAAGATCGGCAAAGCCATGCGGGCGGTCTCTTATGATAAAGGCGCCGCTTATCTGATGGGGATTAATGTGGACCGGGTGATCTCTTTCACCTTTGCTTTGGGCTCATCGTTGGCGGCGGCGGCCGGGATCCTTTTCGCTAGTGCTTATCCGCAAATCGAACCTTATATGGGGATTATGCCCGGGATGAAAGCCTTTATTGCGGCCGTCCTTGGTGGAATCGGCAGTATTCCTGGGGCCGTGCTGGGCGGTTTGATTTTGGGCGTCGCAGAGACCTTGACTAAAGGTTTTCTCTCTTCGCAACTTTCCGATGCAATTGCCTTTGGCTTGTTAATCCTAATTTTAGTGGTGAAACCTTCCGGTCTTCTTGGCAAACCTATGGGCGAGAAAGTGTAGGTGAGCTTTGGTGAGTACGAAAAAAACAGCTGTTGTTTGCTTCTTAGTGGTAGCGGTCGTCTTATTGCTTTTATACACTCTGGTGGCGCTCCGCATTATTGACGAGTATACCAGCCAGGTCTTAACCGTTGCCGGGATCAATGTGATTATCGCTTTAGGGTTGAATTTGATCTCCGGTTTTACTGGTCAGTTAGCGCTGGGGCATGCCGGTTTTATGGCCGTGGGGGCTTATACCACCGCAGCGTTGGTCATGAAGTTAAACGTTCCCATCTTTCCGGCGATGCTGGGCGGAGCGCTCATGGCGGCGCTTTTCGGTTTTTTAATTGGGCTTCCCACTTTAAGGCTACGCGGTGACTATTTGGCCATTGTTACTTTGGGCTTTGGCGAGATCATCAGGGTTGTCATGATTAACCTCCCCAAACTGACCGGCGGTCCGGCCGGTTTAAAGGGGATTCCCACTTTTACCACTAACTTTTTTTGGCGTCCTGTCCTCTCTTTTGCCATGGTCTATTTTACTTTGGCTCTGGTCGTTGTCTTCCTCAGCAACTTATTAAAGTCTTCCCACGGGAAGGCGATTATTTCCATCCGGGAAGACGAGATTGCGGCCAACGCGATGGGGATTAATGTTTTTTATTATAAAATTTTTGCCTTCACTCTTTCCGCCTTTATTGGTGGGTTGGGCGGCGCGCTTTACGCTCCCTTCTTTGGTTACCTGAGTCCCAATATGTTTAACTTCCAAAAATCCGTTGAATTCTTGATCATTGTCGTTTTAGGCGGGATGGGGAACCTGACGGGTACGGTCCTGGCGGGGATCGGTCTCACTTATTTACAGGAAATCCTGCGTTTTCTCAAAGATTATCGTTTGGTGATTTATCCGGTAATCTTAATTATCGTGATGATTTTCCAACCTTCCGGCGTTATGGGTTTATTTGGTAACCGGGAATTTTCCTTGACTGCAATAATTAACAAGTTGATCGGTAAGTCTCCAAACCGGGAGAAATCTGCAGATAAGGCGGGTGAAGTCTGATGACCGTCTTAAAAACCGAAAATATTTCGATTCAGTTCGGCGGTTTAATGGCTGTTTCCAATTTGAGTCTCGAAGTAAACCAAGGCGAGCTGGTCGGTTTAATTGGTCCCAACGGAGCGGGAAAGACCACGATCTTTAATATGCTGACCGGGGTATATAAACCAACCAATGGCCGGATTCTGATTAAAGACCGTAATGACCGGTTACAAGATATCGGACGGCTCCACCCTTACCAGATTACCGCTTTGGGGATGGCCCGGACCTTCCAAAATATCAGGCTCTTTAAAAACCTGACTGTTTTGGATAATGTGCGGATTGCCAACCACCTTAATGTGGAATACAACACCATTGAAGCGGTTTTAAGGTTGCCCAGGTATGAGCGGGAAGAAAAACGCATCAAAGAGCAGAGCATGGAGCTGCTCCGGATCTTCAATATTGAGCAAAAAAGCGACGAATTGGCGAAAAACTTACCCTATGGCGAACAACGGAAACTGGAGATCGTTCGGGCGTTAGCCACCAGACTCCATATTTTACTCCTGGATGAACCGGCCGCCGGGATGAACCCCCAGGAAACCCTGGAGTTAATGGATTTGATCAAATATATTAGGGACCGGTTTAAGCTCACCATTTTGCTCATTGAACATGATATGAAATTGGTGATGGGGATCTGCCAACGGATCTTCGTCTTGGATTATGGCCGGCTGATCGCCCGGGGCACCCCGGAGGAGATTGCCCATAACCCGCTGGTGATCAAAGCCTACCTGGGGAAGGAGATGGAGAATGATGCTTAAGGTTGAGAACCTTGATGTCTATTATGGAAATATCCATGCCCTTCATGCGGTTAGTTTTGAGGTCAAGGAAGGGGAGATCGTGACGCTTATTGGCGCCAACGGTGCGGGTAAAACCACGACTCTCCATGCCATCTCCGGGCTGATTCCCATCGCCGCGGGGAGTGTGCGGTTCCTGGATCAGGATCTCACCTCCCTTACCCCCCATAAGATCGTGGAATTAGGTTTGACCCAGGTGCCGGAAGGAAGAAGGATTTTTGCCAATCTTACCGTAAAAGAAAACTTGGAGATGGGGGCTTTCACCCGGAAGGATCGCAAAGGCGTCAACGACGATTATGAACGGATTTTTACGCGTTTCCCCCGTTTGAAGGAACGGCTGAAGCAGGTGGCCGGTACGCTGAGCGGAGGAGAGCAGCAGATGTTGGCCATCGCGCGGACTTTGATGTCCCGGCCTAAATTGGTTCTGATGGATGAGCCGTCGATGGGATTAGCCCCCTTACTGGTGAAGGAGATCTTTGACATCATTAAGGAGATCAATGCGACAGGCACTACAATCTTGCTGGTGGAGCAAAACGCCCAACTGGCCCTTACCATTGCCGACCGGGCATATGTGCTGGAGACCGGGCGGGTGGTTTTACAGGGTGACGCTAAGGAACTGGCCAACAGTGAAGAGGTGCGGAAGGCATATTTAGGGGGATAAGAAAGTCGCCCGCGCCGGCTTCCGCCAGGATAACGAAGTGATGTAAAGTTAAAGCCGGGTGCGTCGACTAGCGTCGAAGACATTTCTAAATAGCGGAAAACACCATTTGGCCCGGCGGGAAGAATGCAACTCAAAGCGGCGTGAGGCGTAATTCTTGTGAAAACTCTGATCAAAAAAGACGAATGGAGGGAAGAAAGATGTATGTGCGTAGCCGGATGACGGTCAATCCTTTTACGGTCTCCCCGGACACCACGATCGCCGATGCTTTGGAATTAATGCGGGAGAAAAAAATTAACCGGGTTCCTGTGGTGAAAGACGGAAAGCTGGTGGGGATTATTACCGAACGGAAGTTAATGGAGGTCTCCCCTTCCTCAGCAACTTCCCTTAGTATTTTCGAGATCAACTATTTACTCTCCAAGACAAAGGTGGAAGAGGTGATGACCAAGAAAGTGGTCACCGTTTCCCCTGACGATCTTTTGGAAGTAGCGGCTTTAAAGATGAGAGATAATAGCGTCGGTGGGCTTCCGGTGGTGGAAAACGGCAAGGTTGTCGGGATTATCACCGAATCCAATATCTTTGACGCATTTATTGAAATTATGGGTTTCCGGGAGCATGGCAGCCGGATCTCCATTTTGATCCAGGAAGACCGGCCGGGGGTTTTGGCGGAGTTGGCCAAGACCATAGCCGAATGCAATGTAAACATTACCCATTTGGCCATCTACCATGGGGAAATTGTCCTGCGGGTTGATACCCGCAAGCCCGAGGAGCTTACCGAGCGCTTAAAGGAGAAAGGTTTCCGGATTACTTCGGTGACCATCACCGACTAGCCAGTTATTTCAGAACAAAGCAGTACGGTATTTTCGCCAGCCGCTTATAGAAGGCTGGGTTATACTCCGGTCATCATGTCGGTTGAACCCGCCATAGGTTTTACAATTATACCCGGAATAAAAGGCCAACATGTCTGTTGGCCTAATTTTATTATATGCTCTGGTTTGGGAGAAAAGGATTAGTACTTGTCCTTCAAGATAATAAAAGCGCCGCCCCGACCGTGCCCGGTCCCGTATGGACGCCAATGACCGGCCCTACTTGGGCGAAAGCGGAGGCTTGCTGCTGAAAGGCGGCTTCCAAAAGGCTCTTTAATTGCATTCCCGCTTGTTGGGCGGCGCCGTGGGCGATAAAGAGGAGAGACGGCTTGCGACCGGCGGCCAACTCCTGAAAGGCCTGGACCATGCCTTTCAGGGCCCGTTCATGACTCCGCGCAATCCCCTGTAAAACATAGACCCCTTCGGCATTGACCCGGATGATCGGTTTCACTTTCAAGAGGGACCCCAGAAGGTTCGGGACTTTGCCAATCCGGCCCCCTTTATGGAGGTACTCTAAGGTATCAAGGGTAAAAAGGGTAACGATTTTTTCCCTGATCCTCTTAAGCTCTTTGCAGATCTGGGTGAGCGGGAGTCCTTCCGCAATCAAACGGGCCGCTTCTCTAATTAGGAGGCCAACCCCCAGACTGATGTTTTTTGAATCAAAAACCTCAATTTCCTGTTGGAATTGGGCTTTGGCGAGGGCGGCCGCGTTTAAGGTGCCGCTTAAGGCGGAGGAGAGATGGATCGAGAGGATGGCGTCATGATCCGTCAACAACTCTTGGTAAACCCGGCGAAACTCTTCCGGTGACGGCTGAGAGGTTTGGGGCAAACTTTTTTCCTCAGCCAAGCGCCGGTAAAACTCTTCCGGCGTTAGTTCACCATCGAGAAACTCTTTCTCGCCAAACCTGACCTTTAAGGGGATGGTGTATACCTTAAACTCTTTTTTCATTTCCGCGGTCAAGTCGGCGGTACTGTCCGTCACTAAAGCAATTCTTTTCAATCGTTGGCCTCCTTGTTTCCGGCTGAGATTAGGTTAACCAGCTAAGCTAAGGCGGTAATTACACTGCTCTTGTTTTAATTTAATTTCTGAAGGCGGGTTAGCACTCTGATCCGGAAGGTTTTCTTTTTAGACGTAAAACGGGGGGAATCGTTACATCTAAACAGTTAACTTTTCGAAAAAACGCGCCCGGGGACGAACAAGGAACACCGACGAAAACCTCCGGAGACTCGTGAAAAAGCCCTTGACTTTTCCGGCTTCTATCTTTATACTAATCAGGTGTAAAGTAAATATACTTGTCAGCAAGGGGGCTCATCAGCATGGACGATATAGTACGGATGGGCCTACTCTATGATTTTTATGGAGGTTTATTAACCCCGAAACAACAGAGGGTCTTTGGTTACTATTATCTGGAAAACCTTTCTTTGGCGGAGATTGCGGAGGAAGAAGGCACTACCAGGCAAGCGGTGCATGACCTTTTACAACGGACCGAAAAGTTGTTGGAGGGTTGGGAGAGTAAATTAGGTTTAGTCGCCCGCTATTTAGAAGAGTTGGAAGCGGTCAAAGAAGTGGAAGAAGCGGTGCGGGAATTAAACCGTCTGCAGCCGATGGATGAACGGGTGGCTGCGGGCTTGACCCGGGTACGGGCGGCTTTGTCCCGGTTGCTCTCCATTTTGGAACTGGAGACGGAAGAGGAGCAAGGAAGCAAGTTCCGGGAGACACGGGTTAATACCGGAAACTAAGGGAGCGGAAGAGATGGTTTTTTCGGCGCTATCGGAAAAACTCCAGGAGACTTTCCGCCGTCTGCGTGGAAAGGGAAAACTGGGCGAAAAAGATGTGGATGAGGCCTTGCGCGAGGTTAAACTGGCGCTTTTAGAAGCCGATGTGAACTTCCGGGTGGTCCGGAATTTTATCAACCGGGTCCGGGAAAGAGCGATCGGGCAGGAAGTTTTAAACAGTTTAACCCCCGGCCAGATGGTGATCAAGATTGTCCACCAGGAATTGACGAAGATGATGGGGGAGAAGGCGGAAAAGCTAAAAGTTAGCGACCGGCCACCCACCGTATATTTACTTGCCGGTCTGCAAGGGGCCGGCAAGACGACGACCGCCGGTAAACTGGGCGGATTTCTTAAGAAACAGGGACGGCGTCCGCTTTTAGTGGCGGCGGATATCTACCGTCCCGCGGCCGTCAAGCAACTGGAAGTACTTGGCCGGCAGCTGGATTTGCCGGTATACAGCGATCCCGGCCGGGACCCGGTAACCATCGCCGGCCAGGGCGTGGAAAAAGCCCGGCAAACCCAGCGGGATGTCGTGATCGTGGATACCGCCGGCCGGCTCCATGTGGATGAAGAGTTGATGGGAGAATTGTCCGCGATTAAAAAGGCGGTGAATCCGGAGGAGATCCTCCTGGTGGTTGATGCGATGACCGGCCAGGATGCGGTTAACGTAGCCCAGAAATTCCATGAACAACTGGCACTGACCGGATTGATCTTAACAAAGCTGGATAGTGACACGAGGGGGGGCGCCGCCCTGTCGATCCGGGAGATGACCGGTTGCCCCATTAAGTTTATTGGTAGTGGCGAGAAGCTGGACGGGATTGAGGTTTTCCACCCGGAGCGGTTGGCTTCCCGGATTCTAGGGATGGGTGATGTTTTAACGCTGATCGAAAAAGCCGAGGCCAGTGTCGAAGCTGAACAGGCGAAGGCCCTGATGAGAAAGGTCCAAAAGGATGAGTTTACCTTGGAAGACTTTTTGGACCAAATGCGCCAGGTCCAGAAGATGGGGCCTTTGGATCAGCTTTTGGGTATGCTGCCGGGGGTGAAACCCAAACACCTGCAGGGGTTGGAGTTTGACGAACGAAGCATGAAGCATGTGGAAGCGATCATTCAATCGATGACCCCCGAGGAGCGGAAGATGCCTCAGATTATCAATGCCAGCCGGCGGCGGCGCATTGCCCGGGGGTCGGGCAGGACGGTTCAAGAAGTGAACCGGCTGCTCTCCCAGTTTGAACAGAGTAAAAAAATGATGAAGCAACTAGGTAAAGCCGGAAAAGGCGGGCTGCCTAAGTTACCTTTTTGGTGAGCCCACCTTGGATTATTAAATTATAGATCATTTTTGGGGAAGATGAGGAGGTGAAGGCAGATGGTAAGGATCCGATTGACCCGGATGGGGGCGAAGAAACGTCCCTTCTACCGGTTTGTGGTGGCTGATTCCCGCTCTCCGCGGGACGGAAGGTTTATTGAGATTTTAGGTCATTATAATCCGATTGCCAACCCGACGGAATTAGTGGTTGATAAGGAAAAAGCCTTGTATTGGCTAGCCCAGGGGGCCCAGCCCTCAGAACCGGTGAAACGGTTGTTTAAGAAGGCCGGGGTTCTGGGTGAAGCAGCGGTCGGGGAATGAAAGGATGTGAAATTCCTTGAAAGAATTGGTGGAGTTGCTCGCTAAAGCACTGGTCGATCATACGGATGAGGTCTATGTCCGGAAAGAGGAGACGGCCGATACGATCCTCCTGGAGATTACGGTGAACAAAGAGGATTTAGGGAAGATTATTGGCCGGAAAGGCCGTGTGATTAAAGCGATCCGGACTTTGGTTTGGGCCTGCGCTCCCGAGAACAAGCGCGTCCTGGTGGAACTGGCGGAATGAAAAGGAATTGCCCCTATGATCCCTGGTCCAATCCACCGGAGGGGTTGGTTGCCGTCGGGGAGGTCTTAGGAACGCAGGGGAACCGCGGAGAAGTGAAGGTGGCTTCTTTAACCGATCGGCCGGAACGCTGGCTGGAACTCGAGCGGGTCTTCCGTGTGGATGCCCGGGGCCCACAGGCGCTTTTCCTGGAGAAGGTCCGTTTCTTCAAGGGACTGGTCATTGTTAAATTCCGGGGGATTGATGATATCTCCGGGGCGGAAGTTCTGCAAGGGACGTTTTTATGGCTTCCGGAAACGGAAAGGCCTCCTTTGCCACCGGACCGGTTTTATGTCGATCAGATTATCGGGCTAAAGGTCCAAACTTTGACCGGCTGTTTTCTTGGCACCGTGGCGCAGGTCCTTTTTACCGGGGGAAATGATGTTTATGTCTTGCGGGGCGGTACCTACGGGGAGCTTCTGCTTCCAGCCTTAAAATCCGTGGTCCGTTCCGTGGACTTGGCGAGTGGGATTATGCGGGTGGAGTTGCCACCCGGACTGATCGATGAGGAAACAGAAAGATGTTGATCCACTTTTTAACCTTGTTTCCGGCGATGTTTGAGGGCCCCTTTGCCCATAGCATAATCAAACGTGCCCAAGACCGCGGGCTGGTAAAACTGGAATTGATCAATTTCCGCCAGTACGCCGTGGACCGGCATTTGACGGTTGATGATACTCCTTACGGGGGCGGCCCGGGGATGATCTTAAAACCGGAACCCATTTTTAAAGCCGTCGAGGAGGTTACGGCGGCGGCGGGGGTGAAGCCCTACACCATTTTGACCACGCCGCAAGGGGAAACCTTTTGCCAGGAGATTGCGGCGGAATTGAGCACCCGTCCCCATCTGCTTTTCATCTGCGGCCATTATGAAGGCTATGATGAGCGGATCAGGACCTTGGCGGATCGCGAATTGTCCATCGGGGACTATATCCTGACCGGTGGCGAGCTACCGGCCATGGTCATGGCGGAGGCGATTATCCGGCTGCTCCCCGGGGTGCTGGGCGATCCCGAGGCCATACAGCATGATTCATTTAGCGGAAAAGAAGGGATCCTCGATTATCCCCAGTATACTAAACCGGCGGAGTTTCGCGGGATGAAAGTCCCTGCGGTTCTACTGTCGGGGGATCATGGCAAAATTGCCGCGTGGCGGCGGGAGCAAGCGCTCCTCCGGACGGCGCGCCGTCGGCCGGAAATATTAGCGAAACTCAATTTAAGCAAGGAAGACCAGGCTTTTCTGGAAAATAACCGGCTTGCTTTGGAAGATGTGCAGACTGATCTCGTTGTGAAGGGAGGGAATACAGATGAACCTGATTGATCTGGTGGAACAGGAACAATTAAAAAAGGATTTACCGGTCTTCGGCCCTGGCGATACGGTCCGGGTTCACCTCAAAGTGGTGGAAGGAGAACGGGAAAGGATACAGGTTTTTGAAGGCATTGTGATTGCCCGTGCCAACGGTGGCTTAAGAGAGACCTTTACGGTAAGGAAGATTTCCGGTGGCGTAGGGGTGGAAAGGATCTTCCCCTTACATTCACCGATGATCGCCAAGATTGAAGTGGTAAGAAGGGGCCGGGTACGAAGGGCCAAACTATATTACCTGCGTGAACGGTCCGGTAAGGCTGCCCGTATTCGAGAAAGATGAGACAAGGGATCACCCACTGGGTGGTCCTTTGTTTGTTCTTTTTCGCACAATCCCTTTTGGATGAAAATGGGGAAGAGAAGGAGGCATTGGCAATGACAAAACGCCGGGTCTTTTTGGTAGTTTTGGACGGAGTCGGGATTGGTGAATTGCCTGATGCCGGCCGGTATGGCGACGAAGGCAGTAACACCCTGGGGAATATTGCCGCCCAGTTAGGCGGTTTATCCGTTCCTTTTCTGACCGCCTTAGGGTTGGGGAAAATCGCACCCTTGACGGGAGTGCCGGCGGTGGAAAACCCCTGCGGGGCTTATGGCAAAATGGCGGAAGCTTCACCGGGTAAAGACACCATTACCGGACATTGGGAGATGGCCGGTGTAATCTTGGACCGCCCTTTTCCGGTCTACCCCGACGGTTTCCCGGAGGAGTTGATCAAGGCTTTTAGCGAGGCCATCGGCCGTCCGGTTTTGGGGAATAAAGCGGCGTCCGGGACAGAGATCCTGAAGGAACTGGGGCCGGAGCATATGGCCACCGGAAAACCGATCGTTTACACTTCGGGGGATAGTGTTTTTCAGATTGCCGCCCATGAAGAAGTGATTCCCATCGACGAGTTATACCGGATCTGTGAAATAGCTCGCCGGCTTCTCCAAGGCGAGCACCGGGTGGCACGGGTGATTGCCCGGCCTTTTCTGGGGGAACCCGGTGCTTTTACCCGGACGAAACGGCGGAAGGATTTTTCCGTGGTTCCGCCCGAGGAAACCATCCTCGACCGGCTTGTCGCCGCCGGTATTGATGTGGTGGGTGTGGGTAAAATCGAGGATATCTTCAGTGGACGGGGGTTGACCGCCAGCTACCATACGGGGGATAACATCAGCACTTTGGAGAAGCTGTTGTCTTTAGGCCAAACCCTGGCCGGTCCGGCCTTGGTCTTTGCCAACTGTGTCGATTTTGACAGTCTATACGGCCATCGTAACGATGTCCAAGGCTTTGCCGCAGCGTTGGCCACCGCCGATGATTACCTGGAAAAACTGGCCGCTTTGCTCCAGCCGGCAGATCTGTTGATTATCACGGCGGATCACGGCGGGGACCCGACCACCATCAGTACCGACCATTCCCGGGAGTATGTTCCCTTATTGGTTACCGGCGCCCAGGTCCGGCCCGGGACCGCCCTCGGGGTCAGGAGTTCCTTTACCGATCTGGCCGCGACCATCGCCGATTGCTTTGGTCTCACCGGGTGGACGAAAGGAAAAAGCTTCTTCCAGGAGATGGTGGAGACGGCAGAAAAATAAAGGCTTCCACGAGAGGGTTTAATGGCGTAAACAAGAATAGTTAGTATGAGTGATGAAGGTAAAGATGATGATGGGCGGTTTTATCGTGAGGGACGAGTTATGTAGGGGGTGACGGGATGAGAATGGTTGATCTTATCGGCCGGAAAAGGGATGGGTTGGAACATAGCCCGGAAGAGATCGATTTTATTGTCGAAGGGATTGTGAATCAGACCATCCCCGATTACCAACTGGCAGCATGGTGCATGGCTGTTTATTTCCAAGGGATGACACCGCGGGAAGCCCGGGATTTGGCGGTGAAGATGGCAGCCTGCGGCGAGCAGGTTGATCTATCGTCAATCCCTGGGATCAAGATCGATAAACACTCCACGGGCGGGGTTGGCGATAAAACTTCACTGGTGGTCGCCCCATTAGTAGCGGCGGCCGGGATCCCGGTTTGTAAGATGTCCGGCCGCGGTTTGGGCCATACCGGTGGCACCATTGACAAACTGGAATCAATCCCCGGTTTCCGCACCGAGCTTGCCCTTCCTGAGCTGTTTGCGCAAGTGAAAACGGTTGGTATCGGGTTGGTCGGACAGACCGGTAACCTCGTTCCCGCCGATAAACAACTTTACGCATTAAGGGATGTCACCGGCACGGTGGCCAGTATCCCCTTGATTGCAACCAGTATCATGAGTAAAAAGTTAGCCGGTGGGGCCGATGGCTTTGTTCTTGATGTGAAGGTTGGCAACGGCGCCTTCCTGAAAACGAAAGAAGAAGCGGAAAAACTGGGCGAATTAATGGTGGCCATTGGCAAAAATGCCGGCCGTAAGACGGTGGCTGTCCTTTCCGCCATGGACCAACCGCTGGGGCAAGCCATTGGGAACGCTTTGGAGGTTAAGGAAGCCATTGCCACTTTGCGCGGGGAAGGCCCTCCGGATCTGGAAGAACTCTCTTTGGTCCTGGGGGCCCAGATGTTGGTCTTGGCCGGACAAGAGACGGATGCCGTCCAGGCTCAAGTCAAACTGAAAGCACTGATTAACGGCGGGGAAGGGTTGCGTGTCTTCCGCCGCTGGGTAGAAGCCCAGGGAGGGGATGCACGGGTCGTTGATGATCCCGACCTGCTTCCGACTGCTCCGGTGGTCGTCAAGGTGAAAAGTCCGGCCCGGGGTTATCTAACCGCTTGGGAGACGGAGGCTTTAGGCTTGACCTCAATGCGTTTAGGCGCCGGACGAGCCCGGAAAGGGGATCCCATCGACCATGGCGTTGGTTTAGTGATTGAAAAGAAGATCGGGGACTGGGTCGAAGCCGGTGAAGATATCGCCAAGGTTTATGCCAACTCCGAGGCGGAAGCTGCCGCCGCGGTGGCTGAGGTCTTAACGGAGGTTAAAATCGGAACGGTTCGCCCACCGGTTTCACCATTGGTGATCGGTTATATTATTTAATCAGCTTTCTGTGTTATCGAGTTTGTTGACGCAAAACCCTTGTTCTATTTACTATTGACCCGCTGGAATAGAGGCAGGGAAGGACCGAAGGGCTTTGCCAGACTAATAAAGGAGTGAGATGATGGGACTCTTATCATTTAAAAAGGGGATCCATCCCCCGACCAATAAAGATTTGACTGCTTCTTCGCCCGTCGAAGAAATGCCGCTCCCGTCCCAAGTGGTCTTACCCCTGGGCCAACATATCGGCGCGCCGGCCGAACCCTTGGTGGCCGTGGGGGACGAAGTGGCGACCGGCGAGAAGATTGCCGAAGCCAAGGGGATGGTTTCCGTTCCCTTACACGCCAGCATTTCCGGGAAAGTGGCAGCCATTGAACCCCGACCGCACGTCTGTGGAAGTATGGCGCCGGCGATTGTGATTGAGGGGGACGGCGCCGATCGTCTTGCTCCGGGGTTATCCGCCAACCGTCGTCTGGAGGAGCTGGCCGCGGAAGAAATCAAGGCTTTAATGAAAGAAGCCGGTTTGGTCGGGATGGGGGGCGCCGCTTTTCCCACCCATGTCAAATATAACCCGCCCGCCGGGAAAGTGGATTACGTCCTGTTAAACGGCGCCGAATGTGAACCCTATTTAACCTGTGACCACCGGCTTATGGTTGAAAAGGCCGATGATGTGATCCTCGGTTTACAAGCTTTTATGAAGGCGGCGGGCGCGCCCCGGGGGGTAATCGGGGTGGAAGCCAATAAACCCGACGCGATTGCGGCCTTGCGGCAAGCAGCGGCCGGATTACCCGTGACGATCCTGCCCTTAAAGGTTAAATACCCGCAAGGGGAGGAGAAAATGTTAATTTATGCCGCGACCCGCCGGGTGGTGCCGGCCGGTGGTTTACCGGCCGAGGTGGGCGTGATCGTCAACAATGTGGCGACGGCCGCCGCCTTTGGCTATTATCTCCGGAAAGGAATACCCTTGGTGAGCCGGATCATCACGGTTACCGGGAAAGGAGTTAGAAACCCCAAGAATCTCCTGGTCCGGATCGGGACTTTACTAGAAGAGGTCATCGCTTATTGCGGCGGGTTTACCGAAGCGCCGGGACGGATCATCTTAGGGGGACCGATGACGGGACCGGCGGTTTACCGTCTGGATTTGCCGGTGATGAAAGGCACCTCCGGGGTTCTGGTCCAGACCCGGGCCGAGGTGGAAAAGCCCCGGGTTTTACCTTGTATTCGTTGCGGGAAATGCGGAGCGGCTTGCCCTTATAACTTACTCCCTAATTACCTGAGCGATTATGCGGAGCATGCCAAATTGCCGGAGGCGGAGAAATACGGAATCATGGATTGCCGGGAATGTGGCGCCTGCAGTTACGTCTGTCCCAGCAGGCGGCCGTTGCTTCAGAATATAAAAAACGCCAAACAGAAGATTATGGCGGCACGAAAAAAAGGATAAAGGGAGGTCATTTTCTTGTTAGAAACGGAAGTTGTTGTCTCCCCATCCCCCCATCTGCGTTCGGGGGTAAATGCGGAGGCGATTATGTGGATGGTTGTTTTAGCTTTGGTCCCGGCCTCGATTGCCGCCGTTTACTTTTTCGGTTGGCCGACGTTGACCTTACTTCTGGCTTCGATTGGGGCGGCGGTGTTGACAGAGGCGGTTACCGTCCTGATCATGAAGCGGCCGTTGACCATTAACGATGGAAGCGCCGTGGTGACCGGTCTCTTGTTGGCATTAACCCTTCCGCCGACTGTTCCGGTGTGGATCCCGGTGGTGGGTTCGGCTTTTGCAATTATTTTTGGTAAACAGATTTACGGCGGCTTGGGCTTTAACCCTTTCAACCCGGCTTTAATCGGGCGTGCCTTTTTACTTGCCTCTTGGCCCAAATTGATGGTGAACTGGGTTTGGCCGGAAGGTTCCCTCGGATGGGTTACGGGAAAGGTTGGGGCGCTCGCCGGTGCGACTACAAGCGCCACGGCGAGTGCTACTGCCGGCGCCACTGCCGGCGCCACAATCCAAACGGTTGATGCTATAGCGGGCGCTACCCCTCTTGGCCTCTGGCGGGGAGGAATTACAGATGTTCCTTATCTCCAAATGTACCTTGGCAACATCGCCGGCTCGCTGGGGGAGACATCAGCCTTGGCCATTTTACTTGGCGGGTTGTTCCTGCTGGTCTTTAAGGTCATCGACTGGCGGCTCCCTTGCAGTTACTTGGGGACCGTTGCTTTACTGGCTTTTCTGATGGGAGAAGATCCTCTCTTTCATTTATTGGCGGGCGGTCTCCTTTTTGGGGCTTTCTTTATGGCCACCGATTATGTGACGACGCCGGTTACGCCTCGTGGGCGTCTGCTTTTCGGGATCGGTTGCGGTCTGTTGACATTCTTGATCCGGAAATATGGCGGCTTTCCGGAAGGGGTATGTTATTCGATCCTAATCATGAATATTACGACGCCGCTTTTAGACCGTTGGACGGTGCCGAAAAGGTTCGGGGAGGTGAAAGCTAATGGGTAAGGAGCTTCGGTTGGTTCTGGTTTTAACCATTATTTGCGTAGTATCCGCGGCCGTTTTGGGGTGGATTAACTTCCTGACTGAACCGGTGATTAAGGATCAAAGAGAACTTGCTAAGCAAAAGGCTTTACAAGAAGTTTTACCCACCGCCACCGAATTTCAGGCGGAACCGGCTTTGATCGAAGATATAAGTCAATCAGGGGTAACCGGGATAATGGAAATCTACCGCGGTTTCAGCGGTGAAGAGCAGGAAGGTTTTGTTTTTACCGTCGACCAACAGGGATATGCCAGCGTGATCCGGATGGTAGTCGGAGTAACATTGGACGGGAAATTGGCCGGGTTAAGTGTGATCAGTCAAACAGAAACCCCTGGGCTTGGGGCGGAGGTGACGGATGAAGAGTTTTTATCACAACCGGCTTTTCGTAGGGCGAAGATCGGGGACCAACTGGGCGTCACGAAGGATAATGGAGAAGTAGAAGCGATCGCCAGTGCGACCATCTCCTCGCGGGCAGTTGTGCGTGGAGTTAATGCGGCTTTAACGGCTGCCGGCTTGCTGCTGGCAGAGGAAAATGGGATCGGGGGTGTAAGCGGTGACTAAATGGCAAATCTTTAAGAACGGTGTATTTAACGAAAACCCTACTTTTCGTCTTGTTTTAGGGATGTGTCCTACTTTGGCGGTGACTACCGCAGTGGTGAACGGACTCGGCATGGGGATTGCCACGGCCTTGGTCCTGACCGGTTCAAATATCATCATTTCATTGTTGCGGAATTTAATTCCTAAAGAAATCCGGATTCCCGCTTATATTGTGGTTATTGCCAGTTTTACAACCATTATTGATATGACGATGGAGGCGGTGGTACCGGATTTACATGGTGTCCTCGGACTTTTTATCCCGTTGATCGTCGTAAATTGTATTGTTCTAGCCCGGGCGGAAGCTTTTGCTTCCAAGCATAAGCCAAGCGAGGCGATGATGGATGGATTAGGGATTGGTCTTGGTTTTACCTTAGCTTTAACCATTTTATGTTCAATCCGGGAGTTGCTGGGGACTGGAACGATACTTAAGGCGCGCGATTTTGGCTTTGCCGGGTGGCATCTTTTTGCCAAAGACTTGGGGGTAAAACTTTTGATCTTGCCACCGGGCGCCTTTATCACTCTGGGTTTGCTCCTGGCCGGGATTAATTGGCTTGTTGCCAAGAGGGGGGAGAAGAAGCATGAGTGAGTATTTATTGATCGTTTTCAGTTCGATTTTTATTAATAATTTTATTACTTCGCGTTTTTTGGGGATTTGCCCGTTTTTAGGCGTCTCCAAACAGGTAGAGACGGCGACGGGAATGGGACTGGCGGGGACTTTTGTCATGGCTTTGGCTTCCGGGATCACCTATTGGGTGCAGAAAGTGCTGGTCGCCTTTGACATTGAGTTTTTGCAGACGATCACGTTCATTTTGGTCATTGCCGTCCTGGTGCAATTTGTGGAGATGGTGATTAAAAAGAGTAGTCCGGTCCTCTACCGGGCGTTGGGGATTTATCTCCCTTTGATCACTACGAACTGTGCGGTTTTGGGGGTTACCATTATCAACGTGACCGAGAATTATAATTTTTTGCAATCGGTCGTTAGCGGGATCGGCGGGGCCCTTGGTTTTTCGCTATTGCTCATTTTGTTTGCCGGTATCCGGGAGCGGTTGGCGTTGGCGCCCTTACCCAAAGCGATGGAGGGCTTTCCGATTGCCCTGATTACCGCCGGGTTGATCTCCATTGCTTTTCTTGGCTTTTCCGGATTTAACCTTGCGGCTTTACTCAATTTTTAGCCGACCCGTTATATGGGGTGGCCTAAGATCGACTTAGCTTTTTCCTTTGATTGCATAAAAAGATTCCAGCCCAGGATCGGTGTTTTAAGCATCCATATATGATCCGGGGCATATTACACCAATAAAAAAACGGAAAAAGCCCAACTAGAGGAGGGAAAACATGGAAGCCGGAAGTTTGCAGGTTATTCTGAATGCCGTTGTCGTCTTGTTTGTGTTGGGCGTGGCTTTTGGCGTAGGCTTGGCTTTTGCTTCCCGGAAATTAACGGTGGAAAGCGACCCCCGTATCGAAGAGATTGAAGCGCTTTTGCCTGGCGCTAATTGCGGAGGGTGCGGTTATCCCGGGTGCCGTGGATTGGCGGAAGCGATTGTCGGCGGGGCCGCGCCGGTAACCGCTTGTCCGGTGGCCAAAGACCATACCCCCATTGCGCGGGTGATGGGGGTGGAAACCGTGGCCGTTGAGCCGAAGGTGGCCAGGGTAAGATGTGCCGGCGGGCTTCAGGAAGCCCGGCAACGTTTTATTTACCTTGGGGTGGAAGATTGTGTGGCAGCCCAGAATCTGGGCGGTGGGCCTAAAGCCTGTGAATATGGTTGTCTTGGGTTAGGCACTTGTGTCAAAGCCTGTCCCTTCGGGGCGATGACCATGTCCAAGAATGGACTGCCGGTGGTGGACGAAACCAAGTGCACCGCTTGTGGAATGTGTGTCAAGGCCTGTCCCCGCCAGTTGATCACCTTATGGCCGGTGGCAAAAAGGGTGACCGTGCTCTGTATGAACCGGGAGAAAGGAACGGCGGTCCGGCCTGTTTGTCAAGTGGGTTGTATCGGTTGTCGAATCTGTGAGAAGAACTGTCCGAGCAACGCCATTACCGTTGAGCATAATTTAGCCCGGATAGATCCGCAACTCTGTACCGAATGTGAAATTTGTGTTGAGAAGTGCCCGATGAAGACGATTAAAAGCAAGAAAAAGCAGGAAAGAGCGGCCGGATAGGGAAATACTAATACTGTCCATTTACACCGTGAGCGCTTTAGCGCTAGGAGGTGGGTTTGATTTACCGATTGATTCTTGCTTCCGCTTCTCCCCGTCGGCAAGATCTCCTTGCTATGTTGGGCTTAGATTTTAAGGTGATGGTCAGTACCTTCGAGGAGAAGGAAAGATCCGGCCTTCCCGCTACCCCGGCCGAACTGGTAATGACTACCGCCCGGGGGAAAGCGGAGGAGATTTTCCGGATCACCTCCCGACAACCGGAGACGGCCGACGATATAGTGATCGCCGCCGATACCATCGTTGTTCTGGACGGCCGTTTTCTGGGCAAACCGGGGAGCAAAGAGGAAGCCCGCCAAATGCTGCTTGCTTTATCCGGTCGCTGGCACCAAGTTTTTACCGGTTTGGCTCTGCTCCACCGCCGGAAAAGCGTAGCGGCATATGAGATGACGAGGGTTCATTTTCGTCCGCTGACCGATGAAGAGATTAATGCTTACATTGATACCGGTGAACCGATGGATAAGGCAGGAGCTTATGGGATACAGGGGTTGGGCGCGATTTTTATCGACCGGATCGATGGTTGTTTTTATAATGTGATGGGCCTCCCTGTACCCCGTTTGGCTCTTCTTTTAAGGGAATACGGGATTACCTTGCCGGAGGTGAAGACCCTTGGCCGGACCGGTGATCAAAAGCTTGCCTGCGGGGGAGCGGCCGCGGGAACGACTGGAGAAATACGGAGCGGATAGTCTCTCGACCGTTGAATTGATGGCGATTGTGCTCCGGACAGGCGCTGCCGACCAATCAGTTCTGAATATGGCCCAAGAGTTATTGGCTAAATTTCAAAGTTTGCATAAGTTAGCCACCGCCAGTCTCCAAGAGTTATGCACGGTGCGGGGGATGGGGAAAGCAAAGGCCATTCAATTGCTGGCCGCCTTTGAACTGGGAAAACGGCTCCAGACTTCCCGTTTTCCCCAGGAGGAGCCGTTAAATTCACCCCAGGAAGTAGCCAGGTATTTATTACCCCGTTTAAGCTTTCTTACCCAGGAGCATTTTCTTACGTTACATCTTAATACCAAAAACCGGCTGCTGGGAATGGAGACAATTACCATTGGCACTTTAGATTCTTCCTTGGTTCATCCCCGGGAAGTTTTTAAAGGCGCGATCCGGCAAAGCAGTGCAGCTCTAATTTTAGCCCATAATCACCCAAGCGGAGATCCCCAGCCCAGTAAAGAAGATATCCATTTAACACGACGCCTTAAAGAGTCCGGGGAGCTCTTGGGTATCCCCATTCTCGACCATGTCATCATCGGTAACCGGAATTATTACAGTATGAAAGAAGAAGGTTTATTTTAGCAAACGAAGGACTGTTCATAGGTAATCGCTCCCGTCGGCTTCCAAACCGCTCACACCAGCTTTATTTACGAAGTAAATAGACCAAAGCTGAATGAGCCGGCCAGCTGTCCTGTAAGATGATAAGGCAAAGCCCGGTGAGTCGAAAAACAGCGTAAGTATTTTCTATGTAACGTCCACTTAATATTTTTCAACCGGAGGGAAAAATTGATGCTCAAAAAGTTGCTCGGACGTTTCTCACGCGATATGGGAATTGATTTGGGTACGGCTAATACACTGGTTTTTGTTAAAAACCAAGGGATTGTCCTCCAGGAACCAACGGTGGTCGCCTTCGACCGGGAGACGGAGCAATTAATCGCCGTTGGCTTGGAAGCTAAACAGATGGTTGGGCGGACCCCTGGCAGTATTGTTGCGGTCCGGCCCATGAAAGACGGCGTGATCGCCGATTTTGAAGTCACAGAAAAAATGTTACAGTATTATATCAAAAAAGCCGGGGCACGCAAGGCTTTTCTGGCGCCCCGGGTGATCGTGGGGGTTCCCTCCGGGGTGACCGAGGTGGAAAGACGGGCGGTTATGGATGCGGCGCGGGAAGCCGGCGCCCGTGAGGTCTTTTTAATCGAAGAACCAATGGCCGCCGCCATTGGGGCCGGCTTACCCATTCAGGAGCCTACCGGCAACCTGATCGTGGATATTGGCGGGGGAACGACGGAAGTAGCCGTCATCTCCCTGGGCGGGATCGTGACCAGCCGTTCGATCCGGGTGGCCGGGGACGAAATGAATGAAGCTATCGCCCAGTACATTAAGAGAAGTTATAATTTGATGGTTGGCGAACAGACGGCCGAGGAGATTAAACGGACCGTGGGCTCCGCCTATCCACAGAAAGAGGAAGAGTCCATCGAGGTCCGGGGCCGGGATCTGGTTACCGGTTTACCGAAGGTGATTACCCTTTCTTCCCGGGAAGTGATGGAAGCCTTGGCGGAGCCGGTGGGGACGATTGTGGAAGCGGTGAAGATGACTTTGGAGAAAACCCCTCCGGAACTTGCCGCGGATATTTTGGACCGGGGGATTGTGATGTCGGGAGGCGGCGCCCTCCTCCGGGGCTTGGACCGCCTGTTGGCGGAAGAAACCGAAATGCCGGTGCAAGTGGCCGAAGATCCCTTGACGTGTGTCGCCAGGGGTACGGGTTTGGCCCTTGATGCCCTGGATGAGCTGAGGAAAGTTTTGATTTCTAAATAGTCTATCCTTCCAGTTCAAACCGGGGCACGTAAAAGAAAGGATGAAAATGAAATTCCAGCTACAATCTCTGCCAGAGCAGAATGGTGTTTCCTTGTTCCACTGAATTTCCTCGGGTATTCCAAGCCCGGCCCCGGTTGAAAGCGGGCAGGCGCCAACGGGAGAGTATCCTTTCGGATTATGGGAATTGCATCTTTAAAAGTTTTTATAAGACCAAATGTGGGCCGAGCTTTTCATCCCTTTCAGGGCTGCCCTCAAGATGCAATTCGGTGACAATTGGGAAAAGGGGCCGATTACGGTGTTACAACCTTTAGTCCAAAAAAGGGTCTTACTGGTGACGTTGGTCATTTGTTTTCTGGTGATTACCGGACTGATGTTCTACTCTTCCCAGGAACGGGAGGAGGAGATTTGGTTGGAAAAGGCCTTTAAGATTATTTTATACCCCTTCCAAAAGGGGATCTATTACTTGACCACTTTTGTGACCGATTCCTGGCAGACGGTGAATACCCTAGGCGCTCTCCACCGGGAAAACGATGAAATGCGTAAGCGCATTTCCGAGTTGGTCACCGAACTGGCCCAGCTCGAGCAGTTAAAAGCAGAAAACGAACGTTTACGGGAGCTTTTACAGTTTAAAGTGGCGTCTAAATTGGAATTGATTCCGGTGGAAGTGATCGCCCGGAACCCGAATAATACCAGTGCCACGTTGACTATTGATAAGGGCAGTAACGCCGGTTTGACCCGGAACATGCCGGTCATTACCACCGAAGGGCTGGCCGGGCGCCTTCTTAGGGTGGAGCCTTTCTCTGCGGAAGTGATTCTGTTAACCGATCCCCGTCCCGGTAACAGTATGAGCGGGGTGATTGAGCGTACCCGGGAACTGGTTTATATCTATGGGGGCGGAAAAAAGGGAACCTGTTTAGTGAAACCGTCGGATCTAAGTGTCCGGTTGCAAACAGGAGACCGTATTTTGACCTCGGAGTCCAGTTTATACTTTCCGAAGAACCTGCTGATCGGGGAGATCGTGGAGGTGGAAGAGTCGGAAGACGGTTTTGAACAGCAGGCCTTCTTGAAACCGGCGGTCGACTTCAGCCGGATGGAATATTTATATGTGGTTCAGGAGAAGTGAGGAGGGAAAAGACCGTGGATGGTGGGAGATATTTACTTTTAGTTCTATTTCCGCTGGCCTTACAAACGGTGGTTTTTCCCCATCTCACTCTCTTTGGGGTCGTCCCCAATTTAATTTTGTTGATTACTATTTGTTATGGTTTATTAAAAGGAATCCGGCCCGGGCTCTACCTGGGTATCCTGGGCGGCTTTTGTTTAGACTTGGCCAGTAGCGGTATTTTGGGGATCAACATTATTGCCCTGGGGGCGCTGGGGTATGGGGCCGGTTATCTGGAAAGAATGGTCTTCAAGGGCTACCTGCTGGTTCCCCTTTGTTTGGTTCAGATTGGGACAGTCCTGGCCGAACTCTTTTCTTGCTGTATTATGCTGGCTTTCGGTTGGCGGATTAATTTCCTTGCCTTTCTAGGGACGACTCTTTTACCGCTCTGCCTCTATCATTTGATTTTGACTGTACCAGTTTATTACGGGTTAAAGAAAGTCCTTACCTACCTGGGAGAACGGCAAAAGGTTGGTGCGTCACGTTGAAAAACCGTACAATTAAAGGACTGGAGCGTAGTGTTAAAGTCCTTACCATTTTAGTGGTGCTCATTTTTTCCGTCCTCCTTTTCCGCCTTTGGTATTTACAGATTGTCCGGGGGGAAGAAATTTTTGCCAAATCCAGTCAAAACCGGACGCGGCCGATCTGGATCACGGCGCCCCGGGGTAATATTTTTGACCGCAACGGCGAATTATTGGTAACCAGTCGTATTTCCCACGTGGTCTCTGTTGTTCCGGAAGATATTAAAGATAATCCTTATGTTGTTCAATTTTTAGGCCGGGTTTTGGGCCTTTCCGAAGAGGAGCTCTTTCAGCGGATGGAAGAGCGGGCGAAATACCAAAAAAATCAGTATGTGCCCTTGAAAAGGGATGTGGATGCTTCCACCATCGGACAGATCCTCGAAGCTAAACTGGATCTCCCCGGGGTCGTCGTGGAGGATTATCCCGTCCGTTCTTACCCGAAGGGAGAATGGGGAGCCCATCTTTTTGGTTATTTAGGGGAGATTAGCGAACAAGAGCTGGCACAGAGGAAAGGGTTAGGTTACCGCCTGGGGGATCTGGTCGGGAAGATGGGTTTGGAGAAAACCTTCGACTATGAACTCCGGGGGGAAGAGGCGGTCCGGATCTGGGAGGTCGACCGGGTGGGGCAACCGATCCGGGTTTTGGAAGAAAAGAAATATATTCCCGGGAATAATCTTCACCTTACGATTGATCTCCGTTTACAAGCCGTGGCGGAGCAAGCGCTCCGGGATCAGTTGGCCTGGGCGAAAACCCAGACCAATCCCCAACTGAATAAAGCGAATGCCGGATCGGTGGTGGCGCTTGATCCACGAAATGGCGCTGTCCTGGCGATGGTCAGTTATCCGGAGTTTGATCCCAACTTGTTTGTGGGAAATATCACCAGCGCCGCCTTTAACGAGTTGATTAATAATCCGCTTAATCCTTTTTCCAACCGGGTGACCAGAGGACAGTTTATGCCCGGTTCCACCTTTAAACCCATTACGGTCTTGGCGGCTTTAGAAGAAGGTCTGGTCAAACCGGATGAAACCTTTACCTGTACGGGTGTGTTCCGGGTAGGCAACCGGCAACTAAGATGTAATCCAGCCCATGGCAAACAAACTGTGGTTGACGGCCTGAAGAATTCCTGCAATACGGTGATGGCGGAGTTGGCTTTACGGCTCGGGCCGGAGAAACTGGCCGCCTACGCCAAACTTTTGGGGCTGGGGGCCAAGACTGGTTTAAAACTGGAACCGGAAGATTTGGCTGGGCTTGTCGGCGACCCTGAATGGAAGAAAAAAGCCCGGAATGAACCCTGGTATCCGATGGAAACTGCGCTGATTGCCATCGGACAAAGTTTTGTCAACGTGACGCCAATCCAGTTGGCCCAGGTCTATGCGGCTATTGCCAGTGGCGGCCAGGTCTACCAACCGCAATTAGTGTGGAAAATAACCAGCGCAACCGGGGAAACGGTGGCGGAATTTTCGCCGAAAGCGGTCCGGAAAATAAACGTGAAGCCGGAAAACCTGGCGGTGGTCAGGGAGGGTTTAACCAAGGTGGTGCAGGAAGGAACCGCCCGTTATGCATTTGCCGGTTTCCCCTTGGCCCGGATTCCGGTGGCGGGAAAGACCGGAACGGCGGAGAATGTCGGTAAAAACGATTATGCTTTTTTTGCCAGTTACGCTCCAGCCGACAACCCTGAACTGGTTGTGGTGGTAGTGATCGAAGAGGGCGGATTCGGTTCCCAAGCGGCCGCCCCGGTCGCCCGGAAGATTTATGAGGCCTATTTCGGGCTTGAAAAATCAGCCGCGGGAGCGACTGGAGACAATCGGTTTGGAGGTCCTGACCAAGCAGCTCTGATGGAATAAGTCACTGGCAGACGGGAGGAATTTAAAAGGCCATGTGGAATAGAAAGATAAAATTATTTAAGGTGTGAGCAAGGATGTTATTACCGGCGATCAATCCCCTGAACGCCGATGAATTGGTCTTTAAGGGATTAAAACAAGGTTTAACCCTGTTTATACCGGAAAAAGGACCTTTTCAACACTGGTTGGCGGTGTTGGACCAGAGATTGGATGAGGCGAAAACTTTTTTTCAAGGCGGCGCTATTTTAGTTGAATTAGGCGAGCGGAAACTGGCCCCGGGTGAACTGGCCGGTTTAAGGAGGATCTTGGCCAAATACCGGATGCGGATCAAAGATTTTAATCCACTTGGGAAGAAAAAGCTCAATCCCCGTCCCAAGGAACGGCCACTGCTTCCTTCCGGAGCCTTACTGGTGAAAGGAACGGTGCGGAGCGGCCAACGTTTGGAGAATGAGGGCGATATTGTAGTTAAAGGAGATTTAAATCCCGGTGGCGAGATTGTGGCCACGGGAGATATTATTGTCTTGGGCGCCTTAAGAGGAGTCGCCCATGCCGGGGCCGGAGGAAACATGCAAGCGGAGATTATCGCCTTTACTTTGGCCCCGGTTCAACTGCGGATCGCTCATATTTTCTCCCGAGCCCCGGAGGAAAGAAAAGGAAGACTGGGACCGGAAGTAGCCTATATTAAGGGAGAAAAGATTGTTGTCGAGCGATTATAGGAGATAAAGGAGGATTACTACATGGCTGGACGCGTAGTTGTTGTTACTTCCGGCAAAGGAGGAGTCGGGAAGACCACGACCGTAGCGAATCTTGGGACCGGGTTGGCTTTACGCCACAAAAAAGTGGTCATGATCGATGCCGATATTGGCCTGCGTAATCTGGACGTGGTGATGGGACTGGAGAACCGGATCATTTACGACCTGGTGGATGTGGCGGAAAAAACTTGCCGTTCGATAAATAAAGCATTAATTAAAGATAAAAGACTGAGCAATCTTTTTCTGCTGCCGGCGGCGCAGACCCGGAATAAGGATGCGGTTACCCCTGAGCAGATGATCGAGATCGTTGAGGCGTTAAAAGATGAGTTTGATTATATTCTTATCGACTGCCCGGCCGGGATTGAACGGGGTTTTGACAACGCGGTGGCGGCCGCCACGGAAGCGATTGTGGTGACGACTCCCGAGGTCTCGGCGGTGCGGGATGCCGACCGGATTATCGGTTTGTTACAGGAGAAAGAGCTTTATGAGCCGACCCTGATTCTAAACCGTCTCCGCCCCGATATGGTGAGAAAGGGCGATATGATGGATGTGGATGATATCAATGACATCTTGGCCATTAAACTCTTGGGGATAGTGCCCGATGATGAAGAGATTATTATCTCCACCAATAAAGGGGAACCGGCTGTCTTAAATAACCATTCGAAAGCAGGAGAAGCTTTCCGTAATATTGTCCGGCGGATAGAAGGGGAAGAGGTTCCTTTCATGTCGATGGGCGGTGAACCAGGACTCTTCGGCCGGTTTCTAAAGATGATGCATGGAAAATAAGGGGGATAATTGGCGAGCCAGGGAGGAAGCTAAGGGAAAGGAGCAAGAAGCATGAAGATCTTTCGGGAAGAAACCCCGAGCAAGAAACAGGCAGTGGAAAGACTCCGTCTCATCCTCGTCCATGACCGGGCGAAGGTCTCCACCGGTCTTTTGGAGCTTCTACGAGGCGAGATCATCAATGCCATCTCTAAATATGTGGAGATTGACGAAGAGGAGATCGACATAGAGTTGAACGCCAGTGAATCCAAGGCGGAACTAGTGGCCAATATTCCGGTGGTGAGGGTGCGTCGCGTTTTAGAGTAAGCGCCATCAACGGCGTGGGGAAAAGGTGACTTCAAGGTGTGGGATAAAAAGCTGTTCAAGAATATCGATTATTACTTACTCATCTCCGTCCTGTTGTTGGTGGTTATTGGTCTGGTGATGATTTATAGTGCGACCAGAAACAATTATGCGCTGACCGGCGGAGACCCTTTTGCGTTAGTCAAAAAACAGGCGCTTGCCGTAGCCATGGGGATAGCCGGGATGATTCTGATTATGCTCAGCGATTACCGGTTTCCTGACCTCATTTTCCACATTCTCTATGGTTTAAATCTCCTCTTGTTACTCTTGGTCCTTTCGCCCTTGGGCATGGAGGTAAAAGGAGCCAAATCCTGGCTCAATCTGGGCGGGGCTTTTTCTTTGCAGCCTTCCGAGCTCGCCAAATTACTGGTGATTCTGACTTTGGCCAAGCATTTGGCGGATAAAGAAGAGATCGATTCCTTTTGGGACTTATGGTCGCCCTTTATCCACATTTTTTTCCCCTTGGTCTTGATCTTACTCCAGCCTGACCTAGGCACGACCTTGGTCTTTATGTTCTTCTTTTTTGTGATGCTGTATGTTGCCGGGTATAGCCGCCGCTTTTTACTGGGGGTTATTCTGGCCGGAATTTCAGCTTTGGTCTTGCTCTTCGTGAGCCATTATTACCTGGGGACGCCTTTACCTTTTAAAGAGTACCAGATCCAAAGGATGACGATCTTTCTTAACCCCGACCGGGATCCCACCGGGAGCGGATGGAATGTGCGCCAGGCAATTATTGCGGTTGGTTCCGGCCGCTTTATGGGAAAAGGGCTTTTCCAGGGAACCCAGGGACGGTTGGGATTCTTACCGGAAAGCCATAATGATTTTATCTTTGCCATCCTCTGTGAAGAATTAGGCTTTCTCGGCGGTTTTTTGGTGCTTGCCTTATTCTTTATTATCATCTGGCGCTGCCTGGTGATTATGCAGCAAGCCAAGGATAAGGAGGGGGTTTTGATCACCGCCGGGATCACCGCCATGTTTCTTTTTCATATCATGGAAAATATCGGGATGAACATCGGGATTATGCCGATTACGGGGATTCCCTTGCCTTTTGTCAGTTATGGCGGGAGCGCGATGATCACCAACCTGCTGGCCATCGGTTTTATCGAGAACATTTGGTTGCGCCGGCAGAAACTGCTTTTTTAGGGGTGGGTAACAAGTTGGGGCAGAATGGGAATGGGGTTTTCTTGCTCCAGTAAATATCTGTGAGTATTCTGAGACTCAGCTCCGTTGAATGCGGCCAGCCGCATAATGAATTAAAAAAGCTCCGGTAACCTTAAGGTTACCGGAGCTTTTTTAATTGAATTGGCTGAGTGAGGACCCGTAGCTCCTCAATACCGTCGGCGGTTCCGTCCGGCATGCAAGTTACAGGGGAGGGTCGGTTCTTCCCCCGGCGCAAAGGACTGAGTTTCCACCGTTTCCAAAGGACAGAAGGGTGTCGCCAGTAAACCCGATTCGGTGCAAATATCAACAATGACCTCCTCCACCTGGGTCTCCCCGTGGAGGGGGCATTTTTCGGTCGGCATCGGACTACCGTCGGTGGTTTCCGTTCCAGTTACCGCCCAATAGGTTTTGGTGATTACCCGTTCCGGCGGACAGAAGTCGGTGGCGAGCGCCCCCGAGTCCAGGCAAACTTGAATGCTTATTTTACTGCCCAGATCGGGAGCGGAGTGGGTCGGACAGGGATCCACCGGTTCCGTGCCGGTAATAAAGACTTCCCGGATCGTCTCCGGGCAATAGGCGGAAGCCAGGTAACCGGTTTCCGCGCATACTTCAACGTTAGTGGAGACACCGGCGGGAACCGGAAAGTCGGTGATGGGTTTATTTGCTAAAACCTTTTTAGCAAATTTACCCCAAATTTCAGCGGCGTAACCACTGGTAATTTTGGTGCCGTTCACCACCAGGGGAATGGCCTGACTATCATTGCCGATCCAGACTCCGGCAATTAATTCGGGGGTATAACCAACAAACCAGGCGTTGGTGTCTTGGTCCGAGGTTCCGGTTTTGCCGGCGGCCGGCCGCCCGATCCGGGCCCGGAGACCTGTTCCATTCTCAATAACCCCCTTCATCATGTCGGTAACGACGTAAGCAACGGATTCCCGGATGACTACCCGACGTTCCGGAATGTTCTCCAAGAGGACCCGTCCCTGGCTGTCGGTGACTTTCAAAATCGCCATCGGTTCGGAGTAAATCCCTTTATTAGCGAGAGGGGTATAGGCGGCCGTCAATTCGAGGGGCGTTACCCCTTTCGTTAAACCGCCAAGGGCTAAGGGAGAAAGAGCCATGTCATTTAATTCTCCGGTTGAGAGCAGGCTTTTCAGCCCCATGTTCTGAGCGGTTTTAAAAACGGTACTGACGCCTAACTGGTCGGTTAGGCGGACAGCGATGGTGTTTAAGGAAGATTCCAGCGCGCGGCGTAAACGGACGGGACCCTGGTAAGTCTTACTGAAGTTCCGGGGGATCCAGGGCTCGGCCTTATCACCATTGGGATATTCAACGGGCTCATCGATGAGGACCGTGGCTGGGGTAAACTTATGGCTGTCAATGGCGGCTGTATAAACAAAGGGTTTCATACAGGAACCCGGTTGCCGGTAAGCTTTGGTTGCTCTGTTCAGTTGGGTGTTTTGCCAGTCACGGCCGCCAATCATTGCCTTAATATAGCCATTGGTCGGATCGAGGGCCACTAAAGCGATCTGGGGCTGGGTCACATTGTTTTTATCCGGTTCACCGGTGGGCAGATCCTTGATGACTTCTTCAGTGTAAGCTTGCATCTCCAGATCGAGGGTGGTATAAATCCGGTAACCTTGGGTATACAAATCTTCCTCGGTCAAGAGGTTCCGTTTGGTGGTCAGTTCTTGAATAATATGGTCTACAAAGAAGGGAGCATTCCGGCCCCGGGAGCCCTGGCTCTCCACACCGAGTGGCGCTTTGGCGGCCTGGGCGGCCTCCTCGGCGGTGATATAGTTGTTTTCCACCATTTTTTGCAGGACAAAGGCCCTCCGGTCCAGGGCGTTTTGGGGGTTTTTAAAGGGACAATAATAACCCGGACTCCGGATGATCCCGGCGAGCAAAGCAAATTGGGGCAGGTCCAACTCCCAAATATGTTTATTGAAATAACGCTGGGCGGCCGCTTCAACCCCGTGGGCGCCATTACCAAAGTAAATATAGTTTAAGTAACGCTCTAAAATTTCGTTTTTCGAGAGATTGCGTTCCAGGTTAATCGCATAAAACCACTCTTTTACCTTACGGGAGATGGTTTTCTTATGAGTTAAAAGGGAAACTTTCGCATACTGTTGGGTAATGGTGCTGCCTCCTTGTTTGAAATCCCAGGCTAAAAGATTGACCCAAACAGCGCGGAGAATTGCTCTAATCTGGATTCCCCGGTGGTGATAGAAGTCGGGATCCTCAACGGCGATTACAGCATTTTTCATTAGTTCCGGAATTTGATCAAAATCAACGGGGATCCGGTTTTCCTGAA
The DNA here is from genome assembly GCA_012735135.1 of Bacillota bacterium. Classification (GTDB taxonomy): domain Bacteria; phylum Bacillota; class UBA4882; order UBA10575; family UBA10575; genus Capillibacterium. The sequence continues at coordinate 65,281 of JAAYHY010000008.1, forward strand.
AAAGCCGTTGAACAACTTTACCATTGATATCGTAAATGATCGTTGCTTCAACCGGGGGAGGAGGGTTGTCCGGAATTTTGGAACCGAAGATCAACCCGGCAACCACCCCGAGTAAAAGGCCGGAAACCAGGACGATGGTGATTAAACGCCAGGATAAGCCGAAAGGAGCATGGATTTTGGCCATAATTTCCCCCTCCAAATGGTAGGATAGGTAAATTTCTTCGGGTATTCCACGGGTGAGTCGACAAGCATCGAAGGAATTTTCTAAGTTAAGTATTTTAAAATCCGACATACATATAGAAGAAAAGAGGATTGACCCTAATGGCCAGTCCTAAGAAAACGGTGGTGGTGGGCGGATGCGGATGCGACTGGGAAAAAGAAGGCGGTTACCGGTTTTTCCACTGCTATCCCGGAAAAAGACCCCGTTTCTCTTGCTCTTATTTATTCTCTGTCTGGTCGGTGGATTCCTCTTTGCCGATCATCAATTACGACCGACGATTAAAGCCAGAGCCGAAGCTCATGCCCGCGTACTGGCAACCACCTCAATTAACCAAGCGATCCGGGAGAAGGTTGCCAAAAATATCCGTTACGAAGATTTAATCTCGGTCAAAGTCGATAGCCGGGGACGGGTCGTGTTGATGCAACCAAATACCGGCGAGATCAACCGGCTGGCTTCGGACGCGACCATCACTGTACAAGAACTGATGAAAAATACGAAGGATAAGATCCATCTTCCGCTGGGTCAATTATTAGGAAGTCTACTGTTGGCCGGCCGGGGGCCGGATATTCCCATTGTGATCGTGCCCGTCGGTACGGTGGAAAGCCGGGTCTATGACGTTTTTGAGCAAGCCGGGATTAACCAGACCCGTCACAAAATATATCTGCAGATCAAAACCACGGTCCGGATTCTCATTCCGTTGCTCAGCTCCCAGGTGGAGATCAAGGCTGAAGTGCCTTTGACGGAAGCGGTGATCATGGGCGAAGTACCCCAGGTTTATTTCGGAGGCCAACCGATTATTAGCCTCCCGGAACTCCTTAAAACGATTCCTGGCGAGCAGTAAAGCTACCCGCCAGGAAAGGAGAGAATATTCATCGATAAATGCCGTAAAAGGAAAAATTGCAGTCGCGCTCAGTCAAACAGGACGCTCACCGAGCGGTTTTCGTGGATCCGCCGGATGGCATCGCCAAAGAGTTGGGCGACGGAGAGTACTTTCAACTTAGGATAGTTTGGGTCTGGGCTTACGGGCAAGGTATTACAGACCACCAGTTCTTTGATGTTGGGACGGTTGAGCCGTTCCAGGGCTGGTGGCGAAAAGACCCCGTGGGTGGCCAAGATGTGGATCTCTTTGGCTTCCCTTTCCTCCAGCGCGTTAATGACTTGCTCCAAACTGCCGGCCGTATCGATCATATCATCGATGATAATCGGTGTTTTCCCTTTGACGTCGCCAATGAAAAAGGACATCTCGGCGACATTGGGCCCCGGCCTTCTTTTGTACATGACCCCTAAAGGTAAATGTAAATAGGTGGCCAGTTTTTCCGCTTTTTTCACACTGCCGGCATCGGGGGCGATGACCACCCCGTCTTGGAGGTCTTTCTCTTTTATGTATTGCGAGAGCTTCGGCAGGGCGGTCAGGTTGTCCACGGGAATGTTAAAAAAGCCTTGAATGGCCGGGGAATGTAAATCCATCGTCAGGATCCGGTCGGCCCCAGCGGTGGATAAGATATCAGCGACCATGCGGGCGGTGATTGGTTCCCGGGGGGCGGTCTTCTTTTCCTGACGGGCGTAGGCATAGAAAGGAATGACAGCGGTAATCCGTCCGGCGGAAGCCCTTTTTAGCGCGTCAATCATAATCAGTAGTTCCATAAGGGTTTCATTGACGGGTTTGGAAAAGGGTTGAATGACAAAGACGTCAACGCCGCGAATACTCTCGTCGAAACGAACATAGATTTCGCCGTTGGCAAAACGGGAAATCCGTACCCCGCCAAGGGAAACCCCGAGAAAACTAGCGATCTCTTGGGCTAAGACAGGGTTGGCGGTACCGGTAAAAAGTTTCATCTGATGATAAGTGCTCACCATTAATCACCTCAATGCCTAATTCCTTATTTATCTTCCACCGGACAAGCCGGATACCATAATAAAGTATCCGGTATACAAAGAAAAAAGACCCATAAAAAGGCCTTTTTTTAGGAAAGACACTTTTGCCTTAAACCGCTCTTTGGACTTTACCCGAACGGAGGCAACGGGTACAAACCTTAATGGTTTTCGGTGCCCCAGCGATGAGAACTTGGATGCGTTTGAGATTAGGCTTCCAAACCCGTTTGGTTTTGATATTGGAATGGCTAACCTGATTACCGGCTCTTTGTCCTTTGCCGCAAATATCACAACGGGCTGACACTTCGAATCCACCTCCAAAAGCAAGCTAATACACAACTATATAGATTTTATCACAATCGACCATCCTCCGCAAGGGAAATAGGTTAATATTAATTCCGGGGAAAGGTTTTCCCGGAAAAGGAGATTTGACGATTAATTTAAGAAAATTATTATAAATTATAATAATAATTGGGAAAAGAGGAGATTTTTCTACGGGAAAGAAGTTAATATGAGGGTTTAGTAATATAATAGGGAGGGTAAAAGATAGAGAGCTGGGGTTCGCCGCCGCCAACCACGGATTTTCCGGGTTTTTTCCGAAATGAGCAGGAGATGGAGGCTGGAGGGCGAATATTACTTAAGATTTTATCCCTAAAAGGAGGTCTGATTCTGTGGAGAGAAATCTCTCCGTCAAGTCCCAAAAACCTTTGGGAACGATTGACGTTGCCCCCGAAGCCATCGCCATGGTGGCAGGAATTGCCGCTTTGGAGTGCTTTGGCGTGGTCGGGATGTCATCCCGGAGTTTTCAGGATGGCATCGCAGAATTACTTTTGGGTAAAGAAAATTTAACCAAAGGCATAGAAGTACGGATCGACAATAACCGGGTAATCGTAGATCTGTACGTGATTGTGGAATATGGAACCAGAATTAATGAAGTTGCCCATAATGTCATCGAAAATGTGAAATATGCGATTGAAAATCAACTCGAAGTGGTGGCCACCAAAATTAACGTAATTGTCACCGGTGTCCGCACAGGAAGTAACGGCAATTTGTAGGGAGGGTCAAGGATTGAACCTTGATTTAATCGACGGACCAAAATTAAAAAAGGTACTTGCGGCCGGCGTGGAGACTTTGGTAGGGCATAAAGAAGAAGTAGATGCCCTGAATGTGTTTCCGGTTCCGGACGGGGATACAGGAACGAATATGTCCCTGACTTTCCAGGCTGCTTTAAGGGAAGCTGAGAAAGCGACGGACGAAGTTCCAGCGATTTTAGAACGGGCGGCGCAGGGCGCCTTAATGGGTGCCCGTGGGAATTCAGGGGTGATTGTCTCCCAGTTCTTTCGTGGTTTTGCCCGTGCGGTAGGCAAGGCGGAGAAGCTGGGCATCCCGGAGATCGCCAAGGGGATCGCCGGTGCCGCGAATACCGCTTACCAAGCTGTCCGGAAACCGGTTGAGGGGACAATTCTTACGGTGGTCAGAGAGGCAGGCGAAAAGGCCCAAAAACTCCAGGGGAAAGAGAAGGATCTGATCCGTTTCATGGACCAAGTTTATCAACACGCGGAGAAAGTGTTGGCCAAAACCCCGGAGATGTTGCCGACCTTGAAACAAGCCGGAGTTGTGGATGCGGGCGGGAAAGGTCTGCTCTTCTTTTTTGCGGGTGTGATTGCGGCCTTGAAAGGCCAACCCGTGACGATTAAGAAAGCCGCACCGGTCGAGAAAAAAGAGCTCTTTGCCCCGGTGGAAGATGATTTTGACCCGGAAAACATTACTTTCCAGTATTGCACGGAATTTATTCTCCGGGGTGAGAATCTTTCTTTGGAGACGATCAAAGAGGATTTGGCGCCCCATGGGGACAGTATGTTGGTGGTAGGGGATGAAAAGACAGTCAAGATTCATATCCACACCAATAACCCTGGCCTTATTTTAGATTATGCTGTCCACTTGGGCGAATTATCGGAGATTGACATCAATAATATGGTCGAGCAGAGCCAGCAACGCCTGGAAAAACTCCGCCGGGACCAAGCGCCCCAGACGGTGAAGGAGATCGGTCTAGTGGCGGTGGCTTCCGGGGAAGGACTCCAGAACATCTTCCGTAGTTTAGGCGTGGATGAGGTGATTGAAGGCGGTCAGACGATGAACCCCAGTACGGAAGATTTATACCACGCGGTAATGAAAGTCCCGGCTAAACAGGTGATCATTCTCCCCAACAACGGGAATATTGTAATGACGGCCGGGCAAGTCAGTGAGCTGACCGATATTCCGGTGGTGGTGGTTCCCTCGAAGTCAATTCCGCAGGGGGTGGCCGCCTTAATGGCGTTTGCGCCCGAGGAGTCACTTGTCAACAACCAGGAGGCAATGACGCGGGCTTTGAGTTCGGTGGTCACCGGGGAGATCACCTTTGCGGTGAGAAGTTCTTCCTATAACGGGTTGGAGATCCAGGAAGGGGATATTATTGGTTTAAAAGAAGGCGATATTACCTGTAAGGGGAAGGATGCCTCGGCGGTCCTCCTTGATCTGCTTTCCCACTGTGTTGAGGCTGAGGATTCATTTATTACTATTTATTATGGTCATGATATTAATGAAAAAGAAGCCGAGGGTGTCCTGGAAAAGGTGCAAGCCCTCTTCCCCGAGGCGGAAGTGGAATTATACTATGGTGGACAACCCCTTTATTATTATCTGTTTTCTGTGGAATAAAGCCCTCGCCTCGCTTAGGATGGGCTCAATATGGGTTGAAGCCGGGTAAAGGGACCAGTGATGCGAATTACAGGCGGAAAATACGGCGGGATAAAATTAATAGGACCGACCCACCAAGGTCTAAGACCGACCACCGACATGTTGCGAGAGGCGCTCTTCAATATTCTGGGCGACTCTTTCCTTGAGGGGCGGGTTTTGGACCTTTTTGCCGGTTCCGGCGCCCTGGGGATCGAAGCCTTAAGCCGGGGCGCGCAGGCCGTTTGCTTTGTGGAAAAAGACCCGAAAGGCTTGCGCCTTCTAAAAGAGAATCTCCAGCGTTTACCGGAAGTTACTACGGAGATCCGTATCATCCCCGGTGATGTCTTCAGGGTTTTACCTAGGCTCAGCCGGGAAGGGGCCGCTTTTGACCTGATTTTAGTTGATCCTCCTTATAAAGCTCAGCTCTGGTTAGGGGTTTTAGAGTTGATCTCTCGGTTATCGCTCTTGACCGCGGATGGGCAGATTGTGGTGGAAATCTCCAAGTTCGCTCTCCTACCCGAACGGGCCGGCCGTCTCCGGCGGGTGGATAAAAGGGTATATGGTGAAGTCTCTTTAGAGTTTTGGAAGTATGCCACCGGTGGAGTTGATGCCGAATGACGATTGCCATCTGCCCGGGTAGTTTTGACCCGGTGACCAATGGCCATCTTGATATTATTCAAAGGGCGGCGGAAATTTTTGACCAGGTTATTGTAGCAGTTGGCCATAACCCTGGGAAAACCCCCTTATTTACGGTCGAAGAACGAATGGCCCTTCTGGAGCGGGTAATTGGAGAGGCCCGGCTGACCAATGTCCGGGTCGATCATTTTCACGGGTTACAGGTGGAGTACGCCCGGGCCCAAAAGGCCCAGGTGATCGTGAAAGGCCTGCGCGCCCTCTCCGATTTTGAATATGAGTTTCAAATGGCGTTAACTAATAAAAAATTAGCCCCGGAAATTGAGACGGTGTTCATGATGACAGCCAATGAATACTCCTTTCTTAGTTCCAGCATGGTCAAAGAAATTGTGCTTTTCGGCGGAAATCCGGACGGACTGGTCCCCCCGGTGGTGTTGACCGCTTTGCACGAAAAAATGGAAAAACGGGGGAGGATAAATGGGTAGCGGCCATCTCTTATTGCTCCTTGGTCGTCTGGAGGAATTGATAACAAAAAGCCCCCGGATCGCCGGACGGGTTTTTTTACCGCTGGACGAAGCCTTGGAGATTCTCAAGAAGATCCAAGTGTCTTTACCTCCCGCCGTGAAAGCAGCGGAGGAGATTTTACAGAGAAAGGAGCAGATTCTCGGGGAGGCCCAGGAAGAAGCCGACCGGATCTTGCAGCGTTCCACCGGGGAAGCGAAACGGATCCTCTCTGAACATCATTTAACCAAACTGGCTCAAGAAAAGAGCAATCAGATTAAAGCGGAGGCTTTAAGTTATGCCCAACAGATGGAGCAGGAAGCCAACCGCTATGTCCAAGAGGTCTTAAGCCGGTTGGAAGAGAATCTATTGCAAGCGATCAAGGTTGTCCACCGGGCGAAGGAAGACTACGCCCCGGTTGAGGATAGCGCGGAAAGCGAAGAGGAAAACGATGAAGAAGAATAAAATCACCATTGCCATTGACGGCCCGGCCGGTTCCGGGAAAAGCACCGTGGCCAAACGGGTGGCGGAGGCCTTGGGGCTTCTCTATTTGGATACCGGGGCAATGTACCGGGCAGTGACCTTAAAAGCTTTACAGGCTGGTATTTCCCCTACGGATGGGGAAAAACTGGCGGCGCTCGCGGCCGAAACCGATTTATCCTTTGTCCGGGCGGTGGACGGGACGTACCATCTTTTTATGGATGGGCAGGATGTTAGCGGGGAGATCCGTTCGGCGCCGGTGACGATGAATGTCTCGGCGGTCTCCGCGATTCCGAAGGTCCGCGAAGTATTAGTTAAGCAGCAGCAAGCGATTGCCCGTCCGGGCGGGGTGGTGATGGACGGCCGTGATATCGGCACCGTGGTTCTTCCCCAGGCCGATTTGAAGATCTTTTTAACGGCTTCCCTGGAAGAACGGGCCCGCCGGCGGTGGCTGGAATTGAAAGCCAATGGCTTCAGCGGAACGCAGGAAGAAATTGCCGTGGATTTAGAGCGCAGGGATGCCTTTGACGCAGGACGGGCCGTGTCTCCACTCAAGCCGGCGCCGGACAGTATAATTATTGACACAAGTATGCTGGGGATTGAGGAAGTGGTTGGAAGGATTCTGACGTTGGCTTCTTCTTTCTTTTCGAGGCAGGAGGATTGAGTTCTTTTGTTGTATCGGATTTGCCGCGCAATTCTTTACGGATGGTTGAAACTTTGCTACCGGTTTGAAGTCTCCGGAGCCGCCCACCTTCCGGCGGAGGGACCGGTTATTGTGGTAAGTAATCATGCCAATTTGATCGACCCGATCGTTGTCGGTTGTAGCCTGCGTCAAAGGCAGGTTTGTTTTATGGCCAAAGAAGAGCTCTTTCGAATTCCGCTTTTGCGTGGTTTAATCCGCCGCTTGGGGGCTTTTCCGGTCAAAAGGGGCAAAGGGGACCGGGGCGCTTTCCGGGCGGCCTTTAGCGTGTTGTCCGCCGGTAAAGTCTTAGGGATGTTTCCCGAAGGAACCAGACACAAGGATGGCAAGATCCATCCTTTGCGACCGGGCGCCGCGCTCCTGGCTGCGGAAAGTGGAGCGGCCATTTTGCCGGTGGTTATTACCGGGACCAACCGGGTGACCCTTTTCCGCTTTCCCCGGATTAAGGCCTATGTGGGTCCGGCCTTTAAGTTGACCGGGGACAAGAGTAAAAAGGAGTTAATCCGGGAGGGAACCGACGAAATATATACCCGTCTTACGGAGTTATGGAAAAAAAGCGGAGACGGGGGCTGAAAAAATGGGTAAAATTATTATAGGAAAGAAAGCCGGGTTTTGTTTCGGGGTGGAAAGGGCGCTCAAGATGGCGACGGAGTGCCGGACCCAAAGCCAGCAGCCGGTTTACATATTAGGCCCTTTGATCCATAATCCACGAGTGATTGCCGATTTGGAACAGCATGGGATCCAAACGGTCACGGATTTAGCGGAGACCGAACCGGAAGGGATCCTTCTCATCCGTTCCCATGGCGCCGGCCCTCAGATCATCGCTGCGGCCGAAGAAAGAGGGTTAAAAGTAATCGATGCCACGTGTCCCTTTGTTAAACAGGAGCAATTATTAGCCCAGGGGTTACGGCATGATGGTTACCAAGTGGTGGTGGTCGGGGATCCTAAACACCCGGAGGTGCGGGCGGTGGTCGACGCGGTCGCAGGGGAGGCGATCGTGGTGGACCCGGCGGCGCCGGAGAAGGGGAATGCCTATCCAAACAAGCCGAAGCTGGGCATTGTTTGCCAAACCACCCTTTCCCAAGAGCATTTGGCGAGAGCTGTTGCCGCCCTCCTCCCCCGGGCGAAGGAGGTAAAAATCTTTAATACGATCTGCCATGCGACCAGGGAACGGCAGGACGAAACAGTTGAACTTGCCCGTCAAGTTGATCTATTATTAGTGATCGGAGGAAAAAATTCAGCCAATACTCGTAAACTAGTAGAGATTGGGACTACTTATACCCCAACCTATCATATTGAATCAGCAGCCGAGATTAATCCCCAATGGTTGGAAGGGAAAAATATAATTGGAGTGACAGCCGGAGCGTCGACCCCTCAAGGTCAGATCTCCGAGGTCGTGGACTGGCTGAAACAAAATTATACAGGAGGTATAACTATGGAAGAAAATCAAGTTACGAACGGATATCTGACAGAGGAGGTAGATAAAGTGGATAACTCCCAACCGGCAATGGACAATAGCGAGTTGTTACTAAACCAGGAGATTCCCCGGTTGGAAGAGGGAAAAATCGTCGAAGGGGTCGTCGTGGCGGTTAATGACGATGAAATCGCCGTTAACGTCGGCGGAAAATCCGATTTTACAATTCCCCTGGCTGAATTGACCAGTGAAAAGGTGGCTTCCGCCCGGGAAGTGGTCAAGGTCGGAGAGAAGATTAAAGTGATGGTTCTGAAGGCCGAAGATGAGAAGACCCGCCTTTCGAAGCGGAAGGCCGATGAAGAACTGGCTTGGCAAGAACTGAAAACCGATTTTGAACAACACCGGCGGGTCGCGGGGAAGATTCTCCACGCCATTAAAGGGGGACTTCAGGTTAATATCAACGGTCTTATTGCCTTTCTTCCTGCTTCTCAGGCGGATTTAGGGTATGTGTCCGACCTTTCCAAGTTGGAAGGGGTTGAATCCGAGTTTTACCTGATCGATTTCGAACCCAAGCGGCGCCGGGCTGTCCTCTCCCGGAAGGAAGTGTTACAGGAAGAACGGGATAAGGTTGAAGCGAAGGTCTTCGCTGAACTCGCCGAAGGCCAGACCCGGAAGGGTGTGGTCACCCGGTTAACGCCCTTTGGCGCTTTTGTCGATTTAGGCGACGGGGTGGAGGGACTGCTCCATATCTCCGAGATCGCCTGGGAACGGATTCCGCATCCGTCGGCCCGTTTGCAGGAAGGCCAGGAAATCGAGGTCCTTGTCACCAAGGTTGACCGGGAGGCCAAACGGATCTCTCTCAGTTTAAAACAATTGTCGCCGCACCCCTGGAGTAATGTGGAGGAAAAATACAAGGTCGGCGATGAGGTGGAAGGGAAAGTAGTCCGCCTTACCTCCTTCGGCGCCTTTGTCAATTTGGAGGAAGGGGTCGACGGTTTGATCCATATTTCACAGCTTAGCAATAAACGGGTCGAAAAGCCGGAAGATGTGGTTAAAATCGGTGATTCGGTCCGGGCTAAAGTGGTGAAGGTTGATCCGGAACAAAAAAGAATCGGGTTAAGTTTGCGGGAAGCGGAAGAGAAAAAACCGGAACCCTCCCGTGAGCAAAGACAAACCCAAACCATCCCCGGGCTGGAAGAAAAACCCCTCTCTTCCAATCTGGGGGATATCCTGGCGGAAAAGATGGGTGTCAACAACGAGCAAAAATAAGTTTGCCCGGAGGATGATCCAATCATAAAACCGTTGCTTTTCCTTTGGTAAGAAGGCTTTCCTCTTCGGAGGAAGGTCTTTTTTATATGGCTGCCCTTACTGGCCGCCATGTTGTTTTCAACGCTGCCGCCGGAGCCGGATGGTGTTTCCATATCCAGAGTATTTCTTGGCGGCTTCCGAAGTTCAGCTTCGTTGAAAGCGGGCAACCGCGTTTTGGGATGGGTGAAGCGGCGAAGAATCAAAGCCGGATGAGTCAACAAGCCTCGAAGGCATTTTTAAACAGGGGAGAACACCATTTTTGAATTGGATTTAGTGGTGGTGGGATAATAAATTTTAACATGAGGGAGCTTAACTCAAGTTGCCGAGGAGGGAGAGAAATGAGTACCGGCTTGTTGCTCTTGATCGGAGCAGGCATCTTGATTCTGCTGGGTTGGGCCCAGCAAGTTCTGGACCGCTTGTATCTTAATGATAAACAAGCTTTGGTGATTCTGGCTGCGATGGTGGCCGGCAGTTTTATTGAGATCCCCCTTTACCGGGGGAATCCACCGGTCAGTATTAATTTAGGAGGAGCGATTATCCCCCTGGCTCTTAGTATCTATGTCTTGTTCCGGGCGGGGACCGCCAAAGAAACCAACCGGGGGATCATCGGTTCGGTACTGGTAGGGGCGCTCATCTATGGCGTCTCGAAAATTTACGATTTCGATACCGATGTCGGGATTATCGAGCCCCAATACCTGTGGGGAATTTTAGCGGGGGTCACCGCCTACCTGATTGGCCGTTCGCGCCGGTTGGCATTTGTCGGCGCCACGATCGGAGTTATCCTGGCGGACCTGGCCCATGCCGTGGAGACCGCGGTTACTGGCCGTTTTGCCCCAACCCGCATCGGCGGGGCCGGCGTTTTGGACACAGTGGTTTTAGCCGGGTTAATCGGGGTGATTTTGGCGGAAGTTATCGGGGAAACACGGGAGAGTCTCCAGGGGGGACCGGACCGTTCTCCGGACCGTCCGGAGGGACTCCAAGAACCGGAGCGAAGGGAAGGAGGGGAAGAGCATGGTTAAAAGAGGACAACTAGGTTTATGCCTTATCCTGCTGCTGATCACGCTAAGCCTTCCGGTGGGGGCGGAAAGGGAACGGGACGACGGTTACTTTACTTTGGTGGATAAGGAAGGGCGGACCATTTGCCGGACCGCCCATGAGGTGAAAAAAGGCGATCAGTACTTGTCGGCGGAGAATAAATTATATGAAGTAGAAGAGGTCAAGGAAGATACCGCCCATCTTCGGCTGGTGCGCCAGGTGGATCTGGAAGCGGCGATCGCGCCGTCCCTATTCTCCCGGATTGCCGATGCGATTTCCGGTTTATTCATGCGGGAAGAATATGTCCAGGGGGATAACCGGCCGGTGGCCATCTATCATACTCATTCGGATGAATCTTATGTTCCGACCGACGGCCGGTCCAGTATCCGCGCGAACGGCGGTATTTTCCAAGTGGGAGAGTCGTTAGCCCAGACTCTACGGGAGCGGGGGATCAATATCCTCCATGACAAAACACCTCATGATCCCCACGATGCCATGGCCTATGACCGTTCCCGCCGCACAGCGGCGGAGCTTTTGAAGAAAAACCCGATTGCCCTGATCGATCTCCACCGAGATGCGGTACCGGCCGATGAGTATGCCGGCGAGATCAATAATACGGCGGTCACCAAAGTCCAACTGGTGGTGGGACGGCAGAACCCAAACATGAAAGCCTACGAAGCCTTTGCTTATCAGGTGAAGGCGGTGGTGGACAAGAAGTATCCGGGGCTGATTAAGGGTATCTTTTACGGGGACGGAAAATACAATCAGGATTTAGCCCCCCGGATGCTCCTGGTGGAAATGGGCGCCCATACAAACAGCCGGGAAGAAGCGGAAAGGGGGGCGGCCATCTTTGCCTCCGCCGCCCAGGAAGTTTTAACCCGGGCGGGCGCCAGTAACCGGGCGGTTGGTGGGGGCGCGACCCGTTCGCTCCTCTGGATTGTCGGGTTGGCCCTGGCCGGTGTCGCCATCTACTTTGTGCTCAACGGTGGACTGGGTAAGATGCGAAGCGGGGTCGGTGGTGATGGCGGTGGTACAGAAATGGGGAGCGCAGATACGCCCCAGGGCGACCAGGAGCCGCCGAAGGAGGAATGAAGGTTTAAAGTAATTTACCATTGGCGGGGGAAAGATTTAGTCGCCCCCTTGGCGGCCGCCATTCATCTGGGGTATTTTCCCCCCCGGGTCGAAACAGAAGAGGAATTCCGTTTCTTACGCCGCCAATTTCTTCCTTTTGGACAAGCTCTGAAAGGGGCGGCGCGCGGAGTCTTGCTCCCTATGGGCCAAGGGGGCGGGGGAGAAGCGGTCTATATTCTGGCGACCGGAAAAAAACCGGATTTACTCCTTAAAACCCTCGCCCAAATGTTACCGCTTCTCGGTGAGGATCCGTCCAATTACCGCTTTATTAATTGTCAAACTTATTTTAACCGGGAAAAAAGTGGGAAGGACCAAGGTGGAGCCGGCCATTGCGGTTGGTATAACCGGATCGGACAGATGGTCGGGCAAGTACAGAGGGGGTTGTTGTGAAAATAATCTACCATTGCTATGGCCGTGCCCATTCTTCGGTCATCGCCGCCTGCCTTCATCTGGGCAGATTGCCAATGGAAGGACAGGTGAACAAAGAAGAAATTATGACCATCCCCGAATTTGATCTGGCCCAAGCGGACGATTGGGGGGAACCCTATTTTATGGGGCGGGACGAGTTGGCCAATGAGGTTTATATTTTGGGCCTGAATAGCCAGGCCCCTGTTTGTGTCAGGGCTATTCTTAGCTTGGCCGGTCAGTTGGGGCAAGCCGGCCAGATTATGCTGGTTAATACTTTACCCGCGATCGGCCTGACGACCAGGCTCGGCGGGTTTATCTCCAAAAAGCTAAACCGGCCCCGGGTGGGTAAACCCCTGGCCGCCCAGGGAATCCTTCAATCCCTGCCCCGTCTTCGGCGGTTGGTGCGGACGGTAAAAAAGGAGATCGTAAGGAAGGTGCAAGATGGAGAAGAAGAAACTGATTATTATCACCGATGGTGATCATTGGGCGCAGCAAACCATCGAAGCCGCCGGCAAAAGATTAGGCTTAACAACGGTGAGCGCGACGGCCGGGAATCCCACCCCGCTACCGGCGGCTGCGTTACGGAAAGCAATTCTCGAAGCCAAAGGGGAACCGGTGTTGGTGATGGTCGACGACGGGGGTGAACGGAAAAAAGGCCATGGTGAACGGTTACTGGAGAACTTGCTTCTGGATGACGGCTTAACGGTTTTGGGGGTCATTGCCGTCGCCGCCAACACCCGACAGGTGGCCGGGGCGCCAGTTAACTTTTCGATTACCCGGGAGGGGGAGATCCACCGGGGACCGGTCGATAAAGATGGCCGCCCGGAACCGGAAGGCCGGACGAAGGTGGAAGGGGATACGGTTGATGTTTTAAATAGCCTCCATCCCCCTTTAGTTGTGGGGATCGGCGATATTGGCAAGATGACACCGGCCGCCCGGGCAGAGGCCGGCGCCCGGATTACGACGCGGGCGATCGAGGAGATCCTCAAATACCATGGTCTTTTGGCTGAAGCCAAAGCCTGAGGAGGGATTCCTATAAGAATCGGGATTCCCCGCGCTTTACTTTATTTCTGGTATGGACCAGTGTGGCGGTTTTTTCTGGAAGAACTGGGTTATACGGCGGTTGTCTCCGGCTTGACCGGTAGGGCCCAGCTCAACGCCGGAGTTAAAGCAGCCGTTGATGAAGTCTGTTTACCGGTTAAGGTGTTTCTCGGTCACAGTCTGGCTTTAACTTCCCAGTGCGAAGCGTTACTGATTCCCCGTTTAGTCAGTATTAACCGGAAAGATTATATTTGCCCCAAATTCATGGGCTTGCCCGAAATGACCAAACAAGTGGTGGGAGAGCATTTGGTCATGGTCTGGAAGAGTGAGAAAAACTGCGCCCTCGGGTCGTTGCCGGCTCTTCCCCCGGAGATTCGTGAAGGTTTTTCCTACCGGAGAATAAAGAAGAGTCTTCAAAAGGCGGAAGCGACTTTCCGGGCTTACCATGGCCTTTTGCAACAAGGATTCCTGCCGGATGAGGCGGAGAGGATTCTCTTTGAGGGGGCAGAGCCACGCCGGGAGGACTCCCGGCGCCGGATTGGGCTGATCGGCCACCCCTACTGTTTATACGACCCTTTCATTAATTTGGATACGATTGGCCTTTTACGCCGGTATGGTTTTCAAGTGTTGGCTCCGGAGTTTTTCACCCCCCAACGGATCGAAGCTGAACTGCGGGTTTTAGCTAAACCGTTGTTTTGGACTTTAAGCCAACGGATTTTTGGCGCATTTCGCCTCTTGTGTAAAGAAAAGGTCGAAGGGGTAATCTATTTAAGTGCCTTTGCCTGTGGACCGGAGGCATTAATTGGGGAGTTGATCAAGAAAGAGGCCAAAGCCAGCGGTTTGCCCCTTCTCCACCTGGATTTGGACGAACACTCGGGTGAAGCCGGCTTTGTGACCAGGATAGAAGCTTTTATCGACCTTCTGAACAGAAAGAGGAGATTAAGTTGCGTCTAACCTTTCCCCATATGGGGATGCTCTCCATTCCAGTAGAGACTTTACTTAACGGCCTTGGTCATCAGGCGGTTACTCCCCCGCCGACCAATAAACGCACTTTTGAACTGGGGGCTAAGTATTCTCCGGAAGGGGCCTGCCTCCCCTTCAAGATCAACCTGGGTAATTATATCGAAGCCTTGGAGCAAGGGGCGGAAGGAATATTAATGGCCGGCGGGCTTGGTCCTTGCCGTTTTGGGTACTATGCCCAAATCCAAAGGCAGATTTTGGAAGAGTTGGGCTACCAATTTGATCTATTGCTGCTGGAGCCTTTGGGCGGCGAACGGAAAGAATTATACCGCGCCCTCCGGGTTTTACGGGAGAAGGTCCCCTTTCCCCGGGCGCTGGCCGCGCTGAGGTTAGCTTGGGCGAAAACCCGTTGGCTAGACCGGGGGAACGCGCTCTTCCGTTATTATTTACCACGGAGTAAAGACCCAAGCAAAGCCAGGAAAAGTTACCACCAATACCTGGAAGCGATCCGGCAAGAGACGAAGCTTTGCCTTTTAGACAAACATTACCAAAAATTAGGAGTAGAACTCGAGGGGAATTTACGGCCGGAGACCGGTTTCTTGCTACGGGTGAAGATCATCGGTGAGATTTACATGGTCTTGGAACCCAGGGTCAATTTTCACCTGGAAAACCTTTTGGGGGAGATGGGCGTGGAGGTGGTTCGCGGGATCTCCCTTTCCCAGTGGGTCGAGGAACATTTGTTAGGATTCTTCTACCCCCACCACCGGCGGCGGACCATTCTCCTTTCCACCCCTTTTCTCCCGTCTTTTGTGGGTGGGCATGGCCGGGAGACCATCGCCGAAATGGTGGACGCCGGGGTTAACCGGTTGGACGGTGTGATTCAAGTTCTCCCCTTTACTTGTATGCCGGAGATTGTCGCTCAAAGTATTACTCCGGCGGTCAGCGCCACTTATCAACTTCCGGTTTTAACCCTGGTCATCGACGAACACTCGGCGGAAGCGGGGGTTATCACCCGTTTGGAAGCCTTTGTCGACCTGTTACGCCGCAAGCGCCTGCGACCGCGGTCTCTATGCCTTCCGACCCGCTTTCCGCCTCCGCTTCGCGAAGATCTTCAAGTCGCCGGAGAACACCATCCGGCTCCAACCGGGTAAAGGTATGACGAGGAATTATTCATGCGGGCGACGAGTGGCCGCTATTGAGTGACGAAAGTTTTTTGGCAGGTGAGGAAAGGATGGAAGATGGAGTTTTTATCGGGGTTGATGTCGGTTCGGTCAGCACTAATCTGGTGGTGATGGCGCCGGAGGGCCCGATTCTACGCAAAATTTACCTGCGCACCGAAGGGAATCCGGTAGGTTCCGTTCAAAAGGCCTTCCGCGAGGTGGCTCCGGAATTTAGTAGGGTCAAAGTCTTAGGGGTCGGGGTGACCGGTTCGGGGCGGCAGTTAATCGGGGCGATTATCGGGGCGGATGTGGTGATATACGAGATTACCGCTCACGGCGTGGCCGCTTTACGAGCCCACCCGGGGGTCCGGACGGTTCTGGAGATTGGCGGTCAAGATTCAAAGATTATCCTGATCGACCGGGGGGTGGCCGTTGACTTTGGAATGAATACGGTTTGCGCAGCGGGAACCGGTTCCTTCCTCGACCAGCAGGCCCACCGGCTTAACCTGTCCATCTCCGAATTTGGCGAGATTGCCTTACGTTCCAAACATCCGGTCCGGATCGCCGGACGTTGTTCGGTCTTTGCCGAATCGGACATGATTCATAAACAACAGATGGGACACAGCCTGGAGGATATTGTTGCCGGCCTCTGCGAGGCGCTGGTCCGGAACTACCTAAATAACGTGGGGAAAGGGAAGGAAATTTTACCTCCTGTTTTATTCCAAGGGGGCGTTGCGGCCAACGCCGGGATTAAACGGGCCTTTGAGAAAGAATTAGGATATGAGGTGATTGTCCCCGAGTATTACGACACCATGGGAGCGTGGGGAGTGGCTTTACTTGCCCAGGAGGAAAAAGTGGAATACGGCAGTTCAAGGTTCCGCGGTTTTCAACTGGGTGAAGAGGAGATCGGGATCGATAGTTTTGAGTGTCCCGACTGTCCCAACTGTTGTGAAGTGATTAACGTAAGGATTAACCAACGCCAGATTTCCGGTTGGGGTGACCGTTGCGGGAAATGGCAAAGGATAAACGCTGAGGCTACCGGGTAAAATAATGCCAGAAGAAACATTTAGTCGCTCATGCCGGCTTCCGCCAGTATAACGAATTGATGTAAAAACAAAGCCGGGTGAGGCGACAAGTTGCAAAGGCATTTTCTGCATAGCGGAGCATACCATTCTGCCCCGGCTGGGTGAGTACTGGTCAAAATAATCATTCCCACGAGTGACGAATATCAAGCTATGTAAGTATTTTCTAAACAGAAGAGGGTCAAGATGAAGAAACGCAGTTTTCGCCGGCCGCGACCGGTCGCCGAATTCCAAAAAGAGAAAGCGGGCAAAGGTCAAGACAAAAAAGCAAATGGGCAGCCACAAGAGGGTCCGGCTTTAACCGATGATTTGACTGCTAATATTAATTATTTAAAAGGACGGATCGGCGCCAGTAACGATGTGATCTTCCGGGAATTTGTTTTACCTTTGCCCACACCGGTTGAGGCCGTTCTCATCTTTATTGATGGCTTAACCAGTAGTACAACCATTAATGAGTATATCTTGGAAGCCCTGACCACCTTTGACGGGAAGGAAGCCGACTGGGCGAAGGACCGCCGGAACTTAGCGGAAAAAATTAAGGATCATGTTTTGACCATCAATGAAGTCAGTCTCGAAGCCAATCTCACGCTGATTATCACGGCAATCCTTTCCGGGGAGACCGCCTTGCTTATCGAGGGCGAAGACCGGGCCTTGATCTGTAACACCCGGGGCTGGGAACGCCGGGGGATTGAGGAGCCGGCCACGGAAGCGGCGGTCCGGGGGTCGCGGGTCGGCTTCAATGAGGTGCTCCGGACCAATACCGCCCAGATCCGCCGGTGGATCCGCGATCCGGACCTGCGGATCAAAACCATGAAAATCGGGTTGCGTTCCCGGACCGACGTCGCTGTCGTGTATCTGGAATCGGTTGCCAACCCGGAAGTGGTCGCCGAGGTTGAACAGCGTCTCAAGAAGATTAAAATTGACGGTGTGGTCGAAAGCGCCTACTTACAAGAATACATTGAGGATCGTCCCTATAGTATCTTCCCGACCTTACAAACGACGGAACGGGTGGACCGGGTGGTCGGGGCCGTGCTCGAAGGCAAGGTGGCCGTGCTGGTTGACAACACTCCCTTTGCTTTGATTATGCCGATTACCTTCTGGCAACTTTACTATTCGGCGGAAGATTACTACCACCGGTGGCCGCTGACCATCCTGATCCGGCTCATCCGGTTTATCGCCTTCTTTTTCTCGCTCTACCTGCCGGCGATCTTTATTGCCCTCGCGGTGTACA
>JAAYHY010000051.1 GCA_012735135.1 Bacillota bacterium
CGCGGTATCCTTATGGTAAGCCATCGGACAACACTCCTTTTTGGGTTTGTTTTGAGCAACTTACCATTTCGGAGTCCCGATGGCTTTTTCCTTTTATGAAATTGCGAACTTAATTATACACTAACCAATTGCAACTCATGCCCTTCCGCCGAGGTAGTGTACCAACTGCAAAAAGTACCGGCGTTATTGATGAGAACATCCAGGCCGCGCCCCCTGGAAGCCAAGACCTCTTTAATCTCCGCGGCAAGCCTTTTCACTTGTTTTAACGATGAGAAATCCGCCACCAGATAAAGAAGATCGGCCTGGGGATAATTGCTTTTTATAAAACGCTCTGCCTCTTGACAGCGGGTTTGCGAACGCCCAACGCCGATCACAAATCCCCCTCTTCCCGCCAGCGCGTTGGCGGTGGCCAGACCAATCCCCGAAGTCGCCCCGGTGACCACGATTGTTTTCCCGGTTATCTTCTTATCCTTCTGCATTTACCTCATCCTCCGCCATCATGATTTCAGGCCGATCATATCATTAAAGCAAATGCTTTGTCAATATGATTAAAACATAAATTTAAAACGTATGATTGACTTCTGCCTTTTGTCCCTGTATAATTAAAGCAGTTGATTAAAACGGATATTTGAAAAGGGGCGATCAGATGAAATCCTTCGCTTGTATTACAGGGGCAACCGGTGGGTTGGGCAGGGCCGTTGCCGTCGAGTGCGCCTCCCGCGGCTGGGATTTATTCTTGACGGATCTGGGCGAAGAACAATTATCCGACCTTGCCCGCGGTTTATCTTCTACCTATGGAATAGAGGTTTTATACAGCGTCTGCGACTTGACAAACCCCGAATCCAGGCTTAAGCTTTTTCAACGGATCAAAGAAGAAAACTTGCGTTTTTGGAGTCTGATCAATATCGCAGGCGTCGATTATGAAGGGTATTTTGCCGAAAAAACCCGTGAGCAAATCAGGACGATTTTACGGATCAATATTGAAGCAAATTTGGAGATGACCCATGCCATTTTGGAAGCCCGGGACGAAAGCAAACCATTCCGGCTTATTAATACCTCCAGCCTGGCCTCATTCTATCCGATGCCGGTCAAAGCGACCTACGCCGCCTCCAAGCGTTTCCTGCTCGATTTTTCCCTGGCCCTCCGGGAAGAACTGCGCCGGATCGGCGGGACCGTTACCGTTCTCTGCCCAGCGGGATTACCGACCACCGAAAGGGCCCTCCGGGGAATCGAAGCGCAGGGTCTGATGGGGAGAATCACCACAAAAAATGTGGGCTATGTTGCCGCCAAAACGATTGACCATGCCTTAAAAGGACACAGCATATATATTCCCGGTACCGTCAACCGTCTTCTTAAGTTTCTGGGCGGCATCATGCCGCCGACTTTTGTTTCCCGCCTGATCGGCCTGCGTTGGGGGGCGGTGTCTCCGGAAGGAAAAGAGAGGTTCGCCAGGACCCCTTGCTAAAGTAAGGCATTTAATCCGTTTCTCAAATCATTGAGGAATCTAAAGTAAGGATTGACAAGCCCTGATTGCCAAGACAATCAGGGCTTTCCTGTTTTAAGATTGGGGAGACGGCACCAATATCCCGGCAATTGCTTATTATATCCTAAAAAGACATGGCGGGTGATAGGCGGTGAAGGAAAAGAGGGTTTCACTTCAGATCAAGTTGTTAATGATCCAGTGTAAGATTCATTCTTTGCCGGTGGCCCCGTTCTTAAAAGCATCTTTGCTTGAGGACATTGCTTTGGCCATTGCCAAACGAAATAATCCCGATGCCGTGCTTGACATTCTTGGCGTCATGACTGGAAAACTCCTCAAAAGACAGAGCGTGACCTGCCAAACGGGGGTTGTCCTTTCTTTACTCCGGGATCTAGAAAGTTTGCAACAAAAACTTTTACCGCTTTCGGTAAAAAAGGGGAAAAAAAGGGCGGATGGGAAGAAAAAGCCGGATTTAACCCTTCCTTTTGCCGGGAGTGCGGCTTCGAACGGGCCTGTTTTTAGGATCAGCAACACCGGAACCGGAGAGGGTGGTGAATTTTTCGGGGGCGACAGTAGCCCCGGTTTGGTTGGCTATGGTGGCGAGAATAGCGGCTGCGGTTTGCAAGGGATTGGCGGCCTCCCTGACGGGAACGGCGTCTGTGGACAGGGGAGCGGAGAAGGAGCCGGGGTCGAGGGCATCGGAGGGACGCCGACCCTTGTTC
>JAAYHY010000052.1 GCA_012735135.1 Bacillota bacterium
AGACAGGAATAAACCATTGCCATCTGCGCCTCGGCAATCTCTTTTTCCTTTTTTACTCGCCGTTCGTACTCTTGCCGGTAATAATCGGAGAAAAAACCAATGACCAGTGCGATCATAACATAAATAACCAACCTTACAATCCAGTTAATTGATTGCTGATGAACATGCATGACCGTATCCAGGGGCATGAACGGCCCAATCAACAAGGCGCTGATTACCGCATGAATTACCCCTTGCCGCTTACCATGGGTCGACGCGATAATGGCGATCGGAATATACATTAGATTAGCATAGACTTTATTGGTTCCACCCGTCCAAAAAACAACCAAAGTGATGAGCGCTGAGAGAAAGTATGAAAAGATTCCCACATATATTTTCAGGTGTTTTCTTTTAGATGAAGCCGGGCTCATCTTGGATTTACGGTCTACCCTCCCTTTCCTGCTTTCCCCGGTTTAGCCGGCCGACCGGCGCATTAATCGCTTTACATATAATTATAACATAATTTCACCATTTCCTGCTTATAACAGTAATTCCGGATAAATAAAAACCCCTCGTCCATAGGAAAAAGGGGTTTTGTCGAACGCTCTTCCTCGGCGTTTCCTAAAACCAACTATTCAATTCTTTTTTAATCTCTTTCCAACCGGGTAAATACTGCGTCAGATAAGCATAAAAACGGCGATTATGATACCTTTCCAACAGGTGAATAAGCTCATGGACAATAATGTACTCCAGACAATGGGGGCTTTTCTTTACCAGTTCCAGATTGAGCCAGATCCGGCGGGCCTGGATGTTACAACTCCCCCATTTTGTCTTCATCCGTTTAACGCCCCATTCTTTAACCGTGACCCCAATCACTTCTTGCCATTTTTGCAGATAACCCGGGATGACCGCTTGCAACTGCCGGCGGTACCATGCATATAAAAGTTTTTGCCGTTCTTCTTTCGTACTTTGGGGACGGACGAATAAAATAATGGATTGGCCGGCGTTTAACTCCACCCGTGGCCGGCCGGTGGTCTCCAACACCTGTAATTCATAAGGATGACCAAAAAAATAATGGGTCTCCCCATTAATATAGTCCGGAACCGGGGGGAGGGGCCGTGCCAAGATCTTTGCTTGCTGTCTTTTAATCCAGTCCAGTTTGGCCCGGGCAAAAGAGAGGATCATTTCATGATCCAGGTGTGCGGGGACGGTCATGCGGACATTACCCGCCGGTGGAAGCAGAGAAATATAGATGTGTCTTACCTTCTTCCGGATCACTTCAATCTCCAGATCGTCGACGCGCAAGTTCGCCATCGCCACCACCCCGGCATAATCCTTCGCAACCCGGCCGCACCGGGATTAGGCTAAGAATTTTTCATCATTACGCTTTCGATGACTTCCGAAACTTCTTCACAAGCGTCACAGCATTTCTCCATATAATCTAAAGTTTCCCGCCAAGCCATAATTTGCACGGGGTCCTTTTCGTTCACAAATAAATTTCTGGTGGCCTTAACAAACAAATCGTCGCCTTCTTCTTCCAACCGGTTGATTTCAACGATCAGTTTATGCAAGGATTGGGACTTCCGGAAGTTGGCAAATTCAACCACCGCTTCTTTCAACGCTTCGCAGCACTCGACAATAAGCGCGGCCATCTTGACCGCATCTTCGCGCATAGCCCGGAAATTAAACATATAAATCCGGAGGAGGACATCTTCGATGGTGTCGGTCACATTGTCAATCGCATCAGCCAAAGCCACAATGTCTTCCCGTTCAATGGGGGTGATAAACTCCCGGGCCAGCCGCTCCATCATGGCATGGCGGCCTTTGTCTCCGGCATGTTCGATCTCGTGCATCTCGTCCATCTTGGCTTCGACTTCTTCAGGATTGAAGTTGTTAATGATCCGGTTCAACAGGATCGCGGCATCGCAAGAATACTGGACCAGTGCGGCAAAAGTAGAAAAATAAGTTTCATCCTTTTTTTTGGCCAACTAGTATCTACTCCTTTCGTAAATCGCGCGGTCCCCGCTTTTTCAAAATATTCGCATGAACAAAAGCGCCATAATAAAACCGATCAACCCGCAACCGGGAAAAGTCAAAACCCACGCCATCACCATCTCTTTAACAATGCTCCAGTTCACCGAGGATAGCCGTTTTGCGGCTCCCACACCCATAATTGCGGTGGTTTTGGTATGAGTGGTGCTCACCGGAATGCCGGTCACGGAGGCCGTGAACAAGGAGATAACCGCCGCCAAATCGGCGGAGAACCCTTGATGCTTGTCCAACTTGACCATATCCATCCCG
This sequence comes from Bacillota bacterium, assembly GCA_012735135.1. Classification (GTDB taxonomy): domain Bacteria; phylum Bacillota; class UBA4882; order UBA10575; family UBA10575; genus Capillibacterium. Next base: position 2,281 of record JAAYHY010000052.1, read on the forward strand.
ACGGATTTTATGATCCGGAGGCCGCCGATGGATGTCCCCAGCGACATTACCAACGAACACAAAAGCATTAACCAGACCGGAATCTGAAACTGGGTCACATTGGCCCGTCCTTGGGCCAAAAACATCCCCAACATAAAAACGCCCATAAATTTCTGGCCATCTTGGGCGCCGTGCATAAAGGCCATTCCCGCGGCGCCGGTAATCTGGGCTTTCCGAAAAAAGCCGTTGGTTTTTCGGCGGTCCATCCGGAAACAGATTTTTTCAATCAATTTAACCACCAGCCAACCGGCGCCGAAACCCATGCCTGCTGACAAGAGAAGCCCGTAAACTACTTTGATCCATTCCTGTGGATTAATCCCGGAAAGCCCTCCCTGGAGGGCAATGGCGGCGCCGGAGATCCCGGCGATGAGCGCATGACTTTCACTGGTGGGAATCCCAAACCACCAAGCGGCTGTCGCCCATAAGACAATGGCGAGGAGGGCGGCGCAAAGAGCAACTAAGGCTTCATGGGAGTTGCCGCCAAAATCCACCATTTTATAAATGGTCTGGGCGACCGTGGCATTAACCATCGTCATCACGAAAACGCCAAGGAAATTAAAGATGGCAGCCATCACAATCGCCGCCCGCGGTCCCAACGAGCGGGTGGAAATACATGTCGCGATCGCATTAGGCGCATCGGTCCACCCATTAACCAATACTACCCCTAAAGTTAAAACTGTCGTCACCAAAAGAGCCGGAGTGGATGCCAGCTTTTCTAAAAAATCATAAAATAGAACTGTCATTCTGTCCCTCCTCTGATAGGGTAACCGTATCTGGTGGGAAGTATAGTTAGGTTTGTCCATTTCGGGACCGCCGATCTTCAACCGGAATTAACCAGATCCGGCGTCCGGACAGAGAAAGCTCACCCCCTCAATTTTAAGAAAGTTTGGCTATAAAGTAAAGCTAATTGAGGAAAAAGATTGAAAAACGCCGGTTTATTAAACGAGAATTAACATGAAAAGACCTACCAAGCAAATTTTCCCTTGATAGGTCTTCATTCTACTATCCTCACCATTAACGGAACCCGGTAAACCGCCGGCAATGAGTGACGCCGTTCAGGGAGCGCCCGGTTCCCAAACCACAACTGTTGCGCGGAAAACCAATGGTCAAGACCCTCACCCAACACCGATCTGTTCCAGTTGGTCCCGGTTTAAAATAACAATCTTCCGCCGTCCTTTAAGCGCAATCAACCCTCTCTCTTGAAAAGCCGCCAATTTCCGGCTAAGGGTCTCCTGGCTCATCCCCAGCTGGGAGGCGAAATCTCCTTTCGTCATCTCCAAAGAAAATTCGTTCCGCTCGGCCGCCAAGGTCAGGAGAGCTTCCGCCAACCGCTGTTCCACCGTATTGAGAGTGAGCGTTTGAATCAGCTTTTCCGCCCTTTCCAGGCGTTGACTCAATTCTTCCATCACTTTAAAGGCAATCGAAGGATATTTCTTCATCAGTTCCTTGAGCTTAACTCCTTCGATCAAACACATAGTGGTCGCCTCCAAGGCCTCCGCCTGGTCGGTCATGGGCGCCGCGGTAAACAGGGAAAGTTCACCCATGAATTCACCAGGTCCCAGCAGTCGGATCACTTGTTCTTTTCCGTTGGCGCTCAACCGTGAAATTTTAACGCGGCCACGGTGCAAAACGTAAAGTTTCCCCCCCGGATCCCCGGCCGTATAGATCAGTTGCCCCCGGGTAAAGGATTGCGCCTTGGTAATCCCGGCGATTTCCCGCCTTTCATCCGGGGATAGATGGCTAAAAATCGGGACCGTTTCGATACAGTCGCCATACCTTTCCACCGGGCAATGATCAACCATCCCATCCACTCCTCTCCCGCTGTTTGAAGGCCGGGTTCATTTTGGTGTATCATCGGCAAATAACGGCGTCGGCTCTGAAAAGGCTACACTCGATCTTTGTTCCGCCCGTAACCTAGTAACCGGGCGGCGTTGGCAGTCACTAAAAGGACAGAGGCTTCGTGCACCATCATCCCAAAGGAGAGATTAACGGTTTTCACCAAAACCCCGGCCAGGAGTAAAGCCGCCACCAACAAAGCAAAGGAGATATTCTGTTTCATATTCCGCACCGTTGCCCGGCTTAAGCCAATGGCGTAGGAGAGTTGGCGCAAAGCGGCCGACATGAGCACCACATCGGCGGTCTCAATGGCCACGTCGGTCCCGGCGCCGCCCACCGCAATCCCTAAATCGGCAGAAGCCAGCGCGGGGGCATCATTCACCCCATCCCCGACCATCGCCGTCCGGCCGTACCTCTTCCGGAGATCCGCCAAAATATTGACCTTATCCTCCGGCAACAGTTCACTATAATATTCATCCAGACCGATTTCGGCCGCGATCGCCGCCGCCGTCCGCCGGTTATCCCCCGTCAGCATGACCACCTTTTTCACCCCTTGCGCCTTCAGGTCGGTGACCAGCTTTCCGGCTTCAGCCCGGAGCACATCGGCTATGGAGATTATGCCACAGATTCCCGCGGCGGTTCCCAAGAGAACGGTGGTCCGGCCCTGTTCTTCTTCAGCCCGCAAGTCATCCTCCTCCTGTGGAGTAAGGTTGACCCCGTTACGGGAAAAGAGTTTGCGGTTGCCCAGATAATATATCTCCCCCGCCCAGCAGAACCTCAGTCCTTGTCCGGTGATGATCTCTGTTTCCTCAGGGGTCTCTTGCACCGGCCCCAGTTCTACCCAAGCATGATTTATGATGGCTTTCCCCAGAGGATGTTCCGAATAGGCTTCACCAATCGCCGCCAGCTTCAAGACTTCTTTTTCCTCCAAGCCATAGGCCTTAACTCCGGTGACCTTCGGCTGCCCGACGGTTAAAGTCCCGGTCTTATCAAAGGCGACCACCTTAATTGTCCCCAGTTTCTCCATGATCTCCCCGCCCTTGACCAGCACACCGTGTTTGGCGCCGTTCCCGATCCCGGCGACAATAGACACCGGCGTCGAAATGACCAAAGCTCCGGGGCAGGCAATCACCAGTAAAGTTAATGCCAAGGACAGGTCTCCGGTTATTAGGTACATAATAATGGCCAGGAAGATAATCCCCGGTGTATAATATCGGGAAAACTGCTCAAGGAACTTCTGGGTTTTTGCCTTTTTATCCTGGGCTTCCTCCACCATCGCCAAGATCCGGGCAAAGGTGGTGTCATCCCCGACCCGCTCGGCTTTGATCAATAAGTATCCCGATTCTATAATCGTCCCGGAGAAGACCGGCTCCCCTGCCCGCCGGCTGACCGGGAATGATTCGCCCGTGATCGCCGCCTGGTTAACATAGGCCGATCCTTCCAGGACGGTGCCGTCCACCGCAATCTTCTCCCCGGGCTTAACCACAACCACCTCTCCCGGTCTCACTTCAGCGGGGGTGATTTCCACTTCCACCCCGTCCCGTCGTACCCGGGCCCGGTCCGGAGCAAGATCGATCAGCGCTTTAATGGAAGAGCGGGTTTTTTCAATGGTTCTGGCCTCCAGATAATCCCCAAGCAAAAAAAGGAAGGTAACCGCCGCCGCTTCCCAGTACTCACCAATCAACACAGCCCCCGTGACCGCAATCGTCACCAAGGCATCAATTCCGACAATCCGGTATCGTATAGCTCCGATTGCTTTGACGAAAATGGGGGTACCCGCAATTATCGTCGTGGCGATCATCAGGATCACGGTTGGTGTTTCATAACCAATCAATCTCTTTAAAAGGTAAGAGGCGGCAATCAACACCCCGGAAATAAAGACCCTTTTTCCCTTCGTTAGTCTGACCATGCGGTTCCCCCCTCGTTTATTACTTTTCGCCGAGCACCTTAAAGCCTAACCCTTCGATTTTATTCCTGATCTCCTCTGCCGAAATGACGTTTTCATCAAAGTTGACCTTTACCCGTGAGGTGTTAAACATGACTTCAGCTTCGGAAATCCCGGCGGTCTTTTTCAACATCCCCTCGATCTTCGCTACACAACTCGGACAGGTTACCGTCTCCAATTGATAGGTTTTGTTTGCCATTGGCAAGACCTCCTCTTTACGTTATTAGTTTTGGTTTCCGCTTTCATTATACCCGACCCGGTGACAAAGAACTTTGACCCGGATCAAAAACAGGAAACTTTTTCGTTTTATCCCCCGTCTTCCTCCTTTGTTTCCATTCGGTTTATACCATTCGGTTTATATTCCTTTACTATATGTTATATTGTTGATTGTCGACAATTTTCACTAAAAAAATAATCATTAAACCCCAACGTGATCCCCATTTTGCTCCCGATTAGTGATCGACTTTTTATTTACCAGGTATTCCAACAAAAGATTACCCGCCATGATGATATGTTCACGCATCCTCATTTCGGCTTCATCCTGATTCCGTGCGCGTAGTGCTTCCAAAAGGGGTTGATGGGCATTCATTTCACGGTGCAGCTCAGAATGGGCCGCCAAATGCCATTTGGACATGTTCATAAAAAGCTTGGTTTGAAGCTGAACCCCGTCAATCATCTTTTTCAACTGCGGATGGGCACAATGCTGGCAAATGAAATCATGAAACCTCAGATCCAAATCGATAAAAGTATTCACATTATTTTTCAACGCGGCTTCGCCCATTTGATAATTTAACAAATATAACTCATTAAGATCAGCCTCAGTTAACCGAAGAACAGCCAACCGGGCCGCTAATCCTTCTAAGTAACTACGGAGCAGATAGATGCCTTCAATGTTTTTCGGATCTAAAGGAGCAACAAAGGCGCCTTTTCGTGGAATCAACCTTATAATGTCTTGTGCCGCCAACTCGCGGATCGCTTCCCGCACCGGAGCTCTGCTGATCTGCATTTGCTGGGCTATATGCTGTTCCACAATATGATCGCCCGGTTTTAACTCCCCCGACACAATCGCATTTATTATTGCGTTAATTACTTCAATATGGAGCAGGTTATTTTGCGGAGGTTTAAACTCAGCCATTTTCCAACTTCCCCTTTGTTCATTGTCGACAATCTACTTATTTACACTATTTCTCTATAAACTTAACAATTCCTTCTTTTGATGCTAAAAATTTTGATCAATTTTCGTGATCTTATTGCGCCGGAAACGGTTTCGAATAAACCGCTTTCGCCGTCACATTGGGCAACATACCCAATTTCCCGGAGAGAGCGCTAATCACTTCATTCGGAGCATCCAGCACCACACAGATCACATAGATCCCCCGTTCCCGGTAAGGCACCCCAAGCCGGCCAATGATATAACTGTTATATTCATGCAGGATATTGTTGAGTCTTTCCACCGCTTGGGAGTTCTCCACAATTATACTGACAACGGCAATTCTGGTCTCCATTCCTTAATAACCTCCCGAATCAGCAAATATCCTTATACATAACTGTCTAACAGCCTGTTTCTTCATTTGTAACATGCCGGTTTTTCGGAAGCCAGCATGGACAACTTCCGTCTCTATGTTAATTATATGTAATCTTACATCTTTTGTATAGTCTGATAAATAACGTAGCAATTATTGAACCACAAAGTCAAAATAGGTGTTGGGATAGGGCTCATCCTTTAAGCGAAAATGCCACCACTCTTCATCATAGGGGACAAAACCGTGCTTTACCATCACGTCCCTTAAGAGTTTTCTGTTTTTAAACTGTTCCTCGGAGATTAACGGACTGTTATACCGGGAGATCGGCCCGAAAAAATCAAAGGGACTGCCCATATCCAACTCCTCTTTGGTGGCAAGACGAATCACCGTAAGATCCACCGTACTACCCCGGGAATGGGCGGATCTGGTCGCAATGTATCCCAATTTAAACAAATCCTTCTTCTCAAGAGCCGGATAGTATTGCTCCTTCATTTGCTGGTCGGCCGGATCCTCCGCCCACCGGAGGAAATGGGCGACCGCCCGTGTCGGCCGGTAGCCGTCAAAGATCTTTAACCCCAGGCCCTTCGCTCCCAATTCTTGCTGCACTTTTTGGAGGGCCCCGGCCGCCGCCCGGGTTAGAATTGCCCGGTTGGCCAGATAACCATCGACAGGCCGCCCCATGAAATTATTGGTCCCGTAATACCTGATCTCTTGAACAAGATCGGGGATTATTTCATCCACATAAACAAAACCTTCCGGCAATGAAGACTGTACTCTCGTTTGCGCCAGCTCGGAGACCGTAGGAGCAAAAATTACGCACCACAAGCAAAGAACGATTAATCCGGTTGGAAGACACCTTCGCCTCTGTCCAAACCTCATCATACAACCTCCTTCTCTACCCGGCACGATCTCCTCATCTATACCACAGCCAATAAACTTTTCTCTATTAACATAGGATATATCCTTCTTTATTTATAACTTACATCGATTATAACTCAGATCGTTAATTATAATTGTTCTTTCCCTTGCCTGTTCCAAAAGCTATATGATAATGAAAGAGATCGGACGGGCTACCGCTGATCTTTGATAATCATCTTGAAAAAATGGTAGGCCTGTGGTAAATTACTTAAAACCCTGAAGTAAAAGGAAGGAAGTTGGATAGGAGGGGTAAGATTGCGGATCGTAACTCTGGGGCCAAAAGGGACCTTTTCGGAAGAAGCGGCCCTCCTTTATCAGGAACGGATCGCCGGCAAGAACGAGCCGGAAAAAATCAATTTCGCCAATATCTACGACTGCCTCCAACAGGTCGAATCATACCAGACCGACCGGGCTGTTTTACCCGCCGAAAACATGGTCGACGGGATTATCGGCATCACCTTTGACGCCCTGATCGAATTTCATGATTTTGTCAAGGTCTGTGATGAGGTCCATGTTAGCATCAAGTACGTACTGGCTGGCCGGATAGAAGATCCAAAACAAGTGAAGAAGATTTTTTCGCACCCCTCCGCCCTCAACCAGTGCGCGCACAACCTGGATAAACTGTTTCCCACAATTTTGCAGATCCCGGTCGCTTCCACCGCGGAAGCAGCGGTCAAAGCTACGGAAGAACCGGGTATAGCGGCTTTATGTTCGCCAAGAACCGCCCAAGAGTATGGATTGAATATCCTCTATGCTAACCTGGCCGATTATCCCAATAACGAAACCCGGTTTTTTGTCTGCGGGTTATCTGATCATCCCCCCACCGGTAACGACCGGACTTTGCTGGCCGTCCGCTTTGGCGTGAACCGTCCGGGCCAGTTGCATGAGATTACCGGTTACTTTGCGGAAAACGGGATTGACCTGACTTCGGTCCAGTCCCGCCCCTACAAAGTCCGTCCCCAAGAGTATGTTTTACTCTTTGAAATGGTCGGACATAAGTCGGAGCCGGGATTGAAAAAAGCCTTGCAACAAGTGGAGCAAACGGTACGGACGACCAACGGCTGGAAAAAAGTCCTCGGCAGCTATCCCCACCGGAAATAGAACGGATGATTCTTTGTCCTGAGAAAATAAATCCCGTCACTCCAACTCATCGCTCGTTGCTTAAACAAATGAGCGCTTACCCAGCCGGGGCGGAATGGTGTTCTCCGCTACTTAAGAAAAACCTTCGTTACTTGTCGACTCATCCGGATTTCATTCTTGATCACTTCGTTGTATTTGCGGTAGCCGGCGAAGTGAGTGCTTATTTCTTCGTAAAGATCTCCGCGAATCGACGCGAATCGGTAGCCAGCGCAAGCCACCACTTACTTACGGAGAAATAAATCCCCGCTTCGCAAACCATTGGCCTTCACCGCCTGTCGCCAGCCAATTTCGCCGGCGAGTTTATATAAAAAGCGGGGAAAAGCCGGCGTAAAGAAGATTGTTTCTCCGGAAGAACGGTTCAAAGCATGACTAGCCAGTTGGGCAAAGGCCGGCTTCAATTTTTTAAAAGGCCCGCGCCCCAGAGGAATACTCTTCAGAAACGGTAACATCCCACCGCCGCCGATCGCCAAACCCTGCCCCCACTTCAGTCCGGCCCTTTCCGACCAGTTCTTCATCATCGCAATGGCCAATTCATTGTGGGCGTCTTCATAAAACCCACAGTTTACTATCGTATAAACCATTATTTCTTTTCCGCCCGGCGCCCGAAAAGCCCCTTCTAATTGGCGGAGACAATGCAACAAATGGGAGGGTATCCCGTCCACATAAAGGGGAAAGGCCAAAAGAAGGAGATCGCAGTCCGCAAGTAGCGTGATCTCTTCTTTCCTTACTTGTGGCTGATCAAAGTGAAATTCATAGATCTGATTATCATCTTTCGCCACAAAAGCCTTGAATATTTCTAAAACCAGACCGGAGGCGCTCTCTTTCCTTTTGGGGCTGCCGTTAATTAAAGCGATTTTCACCGGATCCGTCCCTCCATTTCCGCAATGTGCCGCACAAAGGCAACACTGTAATCCGAAGCATCCATATTGATGGCATTTGCTTTCACCAATTTCTCCGCGGTCTCTTTCTCCTTGACGGTTATATCTTCACCGTAAAACCAGACCTGGAGATGGAAATGGTTTTTATACCGTCTGCGGTGGTGCATACGCCCGTTTCTGATGGTAAAGTAAGGGTGAAGATAGGAGATACTCCGGTCCAAGACATTTTTGACAAAAGGACTGAAGCCGCCATAGCAACAATGGCTAATAATGATCACTTCCGTGCATTTAGAAAGCATCTCCCCCATATCTCCATATTGATCCCGGATAACACAAACGCCGGGTGTCTTAACCCAGCACCCAAAACAGCCCAGGCAATGGTGGATCGGACCTTCCTCTTCAAGCCAAATGGTCTCCGCTAATGGCTGAGGAAACAACCGTCTTCGCTCATCGCGCTCCAAGTCACTAATGATTAGGCGCATTTCTCCCCTTCCCCCCATCCGTGCTCCTGTTTTGTCTATTTTATACAAATCTTTATTTTCCTGCCCTTTTTATTCTTTAAACAACGAAATTCCATAGTATTCAGTATAAAAGCTGCGCAAGGAGGCACAAAAAAACGCCGTCTGGCAAATCTAAATCAAGACGGCATTGTAAAACTCATGACCTTAACTCGCGAAAAACCCCTTTTTCCCGGTCTTTGAAGACGTTATCCCAAGGAAAAACCCGGCCGTTCATGGTGATGTAAACCCCGGGTGGTAAGAGCTGCACGGCAATTAAACTGCAACCCAGGTTAAATAAGGCATCGGAATTCCGGAAGGTATATGGAATCATCGCTCCAGTAAGCACAATCACTTTGTCGAGCCCAGCTTCCCCAAGGACTTTAGCCGTTTCTGTCATCGTATCGGTGCCGTGAGTAACCACGATATGCCGTTCCGTCGCCTTGCGGCAAGCCTCTAAAATGTGCAAGCGGTCACCGGGTTGCATCTCCAAACTGTCGATTAACTGGTTAAGTTCCATCTTAATATCCAAAGTACAGCGGACCCGCTCCAGAATTTCCGGCAAATGGGTATCCTTAAAAGTAAGGGTTCCTTGAATTTCGTCATACTGTTTATCGAAAGTTCCGCCCGTAATCACAATCCGAATCGTCATTAGCCCACCTTCATTGTTAAAACAGCATTCACCAGCTTAGCGTAAACTATTATAAGCCTTTTCTTGTCATTTAACAAGAAGCCTCCTTTTCTCCTTCACCATTCATTTCTTGTAGAGTGCCAACAGACTCTTTTCAACTCTCTACCGGCCGCCCCGGAAGCCCCGTCCACACCGGTGGCGATGACAGCCGCGGCCGCCACAAACCGGCCCGTACTCGTCGCAAAGTTGGTACTCTCCCCCTTCAATCCGGAGGACTTTGCCATCGACCAAAAAGGATGCCAGCTTTTTTCTAGCCCCGGCATAAATCCCCTGCACAGTGGTACGGGCCACTTTCATCTGTTCGGCACACTCTTCCTGCGTATAACCCTCCAGATCAATCAGACGAATAGTCTCATACTCATCGACGGTCATCCGGATATAATCCCCGGGATCAATCCGGGAATCTAAAGGTCCAAAGCGGCTGTTCTCCGGGAGGCAACACACTTTCCGCCACTTTCTCGGTCTCGGCAAATTAATCACCTCAATAATATAAAACTAAAGCGACTGAGGCAACCGGAGCGTCCTCCGGTCGCCTCCACTCGCTACTCCAAGTTCTCCAATTCCTGGTCAATCTTTTGGAGCCGGTTCTGCAAGAACTCCTTTTCCTTTTCTAAAAGTTCTTTCTGGTCCTTCACCGCAAGGGGGGCTGCAAGAAACCCTCTTCCAAAGCCGCCGAAACCCCTACGGCAGGCAAATCCCCGTCCGAAGCCAACGCCGCAACCGGCGCCATAACCTAAGCCACGGGCATCGGCACACCAACCAAAACCTCCTCCCGTCAGCGGGCCGGCGCCCAGCGGCCCGGTGCCATCTCTTCCTGGCATTATACTTCACCTCTTTTCTGTTTTTATGACATATGTCATTTATAATTTAATTATACCCCATTTTTAACATATGTCAATAATCATCTATGCTTCCCGGCATAATAATCAAACCCTGGCTGGCGGTTTATTTCCGTATTTCTCAAAACCTTTTCATTATAAGGCGGGTTCTTCCTTGACAAACACCAATTCCTTTCCCTGCTTCATATGATGATTATAATCCTCGAAAGGGGTGAGCGATATGTACAATACCTTTCCCCCTTCCCAACCGCCTTGTTATCCCGAATTAAGGGATTACGGACCGGAACCTTTTGTCGTCAATATTGCCAAAGCCACCCGGCAAAACAGTAATTTCCGTACCGCATTGTGGACCGGCTGCTATTTACAACTAACCCTCATGAGCATCAATGCCGGCGAAGAGATCGGCTTAGAAATCCATCCGTTTACCGATCAGTTCATCCGGATTGAAGAAGGTCAAGGCCTGGTTAGAATGGGGGACAACCAATACAATATGACTTTTGAGCGCCATGTTTCCGCGGACGATGTAATTCTGATCCCTGCGGGTCAATGGCATAATCTCATTAACACCGGCAACACACCGCTCAAATTATATTCCATCTACGCCCCACCCGAACATCTCCGGGGCACAGTTCATGTCACCAAACCCGAAGTAAACTACACCGGCTGAAGAAACCGGGTGCCAATGTAAACCTTAACACCCATTTTGCTGATTATTAACATTAAACCCGCCCTTGGGTAAAACCTGCATGGGAAAGCGAAAAAACCGCCGTCCGACTCCAAGACGGCGTTTTTTCGCTTTTCCAATTCGTATGCTTCCATTTTTAACCAGTGACTTTTTCGTAGAAAGATCTTAGAATGATGTTGCCATCCAATTCTACAAAAGATATAGAGAGAGATAAATAATCTTTGCGGGGGGTAGGTAAATGAAAATCAAGCTCCATGGGTTTAATAACCTCACAAAGACTTTATCTTTTTGTATGTATGACATTTGTTATACCAAAACCGTTTCCGACCGGAATGCTTATATTGCTTATATTGATGAACAGTATAATGCTGAAAGATTGACCCAGATTCTGAAAAAAGTTACCGCAATCATCGGCGCTAATATTTTAAGCATTGCCAACCAAGATTACGAACCCCAGGGAGCCAGTGTCACACTTTTGGTCTGCGAAGAAACTAACGGCACTCCTCTACAGAAAGAGCAAACCTCCACCCTTGAGCCGGAGGTCATCCTGGCTCATCTCGACAAAAGCCATATCTCCGTTCATACCTACCCCGAATACCATCCCCACAACGGGGTGTGCACCTTCCGGGCTGATATTGATGTTTCAACTTGCGGACAAATTTCCCCGCTCAAAGCCCTTAATTTTTTGATTAACAGTTTTGATGCGGATATCATGACCATCGACTACCGGGTACGCGGCTTTACCCGGGATATCAACGGCCGGAAGATTTTTAATGACCACAAATTTATTTCAATCCAGGACTACATTGACCAAAGTATTTTCGATAAATACGAGATGATTGATGTCAATGTTTACCAGGAGAATATCTACCATACGAAATGTAAACTTAAAAATTTTGACTTAGATAATTATCTTTTCGGTTTTTCCCCCAGCGACATTCACCCGGAAGAAGCTAGGGAAATAACCCGACGGGTGCAAAAGGAAATGGACGAGATCTTTCACGGCCAGAATCTTTTGTGAACGCGGCTTGGAGCCGTTCCCGATCCGGCCCCGATTTGGCCCTATCAAAGCCCAAGGCCCGAAAGGACCTCTCTGAATCCCTTGTTGAACTCATTTTCTATCCGGATTTGCCAGATCTAAACCCATTGCCCGAAAAGGGGGTAAAATAATGACCGATTTATGGTTCTCCGAATACCATGCCGAAGATGTCCGCTTTTCAATTAAAGTAGAGCCCCTTTGGTCGGAACAGACTAAGTTTCAAAGGATTGATTTCTTCAAAAGCGCCACCTTTGGCACTTTTTTTACCCTTGATGGTTTCTTGATGGTGACCGAAAAAGATGAGTTTATTTACCATGAAATGATCTGTCATCCGGCCTTTGCCACCAATCCCCAGATCCAAAGGGTCTTGATTATCGGGGGCGGTGACGGAGGGACCGCCCGCGAAGTGGCGCGCTATCCAACGGTCCGGCAGATTGACCAGGTGGAGATCGACGAACGGGTGGTCCGCCTCTGTCAACAGTATTTACCCCAAACCGCTTCTGTCTTCGAAAACGAACCACGGCTTAAACTGCATTTTGTCGACGGGGTGGAGTTTGTCAAAAACACTCCGGAAGCGACTTATGATTTAATTCTGGTTGACTCCACCGATCCGGTCGGTCCGGGGGAAGGCCTCTTTACCCTTGAGTTTTACCAAAATTGTTACCGGGCTTTAAAACCGGACGGGATCTTAATCAATCAGCATGAAAGCCCTTATTACCCGCAAGATGCCCGGGAGATGAAGCGGGCCCACCAAAAAATTAAAGCCACCTTCCCTATCGCCAAGGTCTACCAGTTTTTTATGCCCACCTATTCCTCCGGCCATTGGCTGTTTGGTTTTGCCGCCAAGACCCTCGATCCGGTTGCCGATTTCAAACCCGACCGGTGGCAACAATTTAACCTTAAAACCAGGTATTATAACACCGGTTTGCATATACCTGCTTTCGCCCTGCCCACTTATGTCCGGGAGTTGTTGACGGAAGAGGCTTGAAATATAAAAAAGACTGCCCCTCAAGGGCAGCAGTCCCAAAAAGCTCTGATCCTCATTCTACCTTCATTTTATTTAGTTCCCGGTTCACCATCTCCAAATCCCCCAGGGCCATCTCGGCTTCTCTCAGCACGTGACTGGCCAGCAAGGGGGAGATGAGACTGAGCACCTTACAAGCTTCGATTAATTCCAAAGCCGCCGCTTTAAAGTCCCGGATTCCCATGGTGGCTTCGATTACTTCTTCGTTGAACCGGCGCAGTCTGGGAATGACGAACGGTTCCGGCAGGTTGTCAAAGCCGGGCGGCAACGGCCCACCCATCAAATCCGCCGGTAACAGGTGATTTTCAAAGTCCCTCGGGACCAGCATCGATTGTAAATCCAGTCCTTGTAATCGCAGCGTCTCAAAATCTTTGCCGAACTGGGTCGCCCTTTTGACCAACGGCCTTTCCGAAGGATCTAGCAAATGGGCGATGAACCTGGCGTGATCCCCCATAATCCGGAGCCAAAAGATCTCTTCCTCCAAGGCCAACTCGGCGATGGGGGTCTGGATGTTATTATTCAGTTTTTCCAAGTTGGTCCGGAAACGGATCGCCTCCCGGCGGATATGGTCAATGAGCAAAGGATAGTTAAAACCGCCCATTTGGCAGGTGATCATCCGCTTTAACACAACACTCTTGAAAGCAATGATCCGGTCTAAAGCTTGAATCACGTCGCGGTTCAAAGCGCAAACTGCGGCCTGATCCCTTGGCGTCTGGTCAGCGCGGGCTTTCAATTGGGCAAAGAGCCTTTGTAATTCGATGGCTTCATTAATCAGTGCCGTTTCCCCGCAGGGCAACCCTTCCCGGATAAAGAGGGCATGTTCCGACATGATCTGCGTCCAGAACCGGTTTTGCCGTAACGACTCGGTAATGAAATCCGTCCTAATCGGTCTCACCTCCACATCAAACCCGATCTCACTTCATTATAGTAGAGACCGGACGGGGATGTGTTCGTCCACAGTGAGACCGAAAGCAGAATTACCGGCCTTCTTCCGCCCTCTCATCAATTCTTCCGCCCCCAGCATTGAAGACCCGGGTGGGTCGACAAGCAGCGAAGACATTTTCTTAGGACGAGTTGCTAGTTCTTTGTAAATACATCCGTATAACCACCGCCGGCAGTTTCATAAATGGCAGTATCACCTTCTCCTCTAATCGAAACATAGAACGTTAGCTTGTTTCCAACCCATTGTCCATGGGTGAGTTGCACCGTTCCACCTTCCATAGTGTCAAACCCGGCGTCGACGAAAAGAAGGGCGATCCCGTCGTCGTATTGCTGTACATGGATTGTATCTCTCCTTCCTGCAAGGAGGTTCCACTTATCAGTAATTGCGATTTCCCCGCCTGCAAGCACTGCGCATTTTACCGAACCCGCGAAATGATAAACTTTCCCTACAATACTATCCTCGCTTTCCAGAAACTCGGAAATAGTAAATTCCACAGCCGGCTCAACATATGCCGGTGAGACCCAGGTTCCAATGTATGCTGTTAAATCAATTTCTCCGGGTTTTCCTGAACCCCCTTTTCCGCCCGATCCTGAACCGCTTTTACACCCGGAAAAAACGAGAGAAAGAACAGTCAGCGCCAGAACCACGACCCAAAAACCTCTAATTTTAAGCAAACCTTTCACTCTCATACCTCCCATATTTGTTCTTCAGCAGAAGCGCAGCATCTTTGTTCTTGCTAACTAATCACTAATCTTTAATTAATCAACCAAATTCGCTGCGCCATAATTTGCTCTGCCAAATTAAATTATAGGAGGGAAAACTAAACAAAAAATCAACACCCAGCTATCCCCGGTTTCAAAAGCATTGGGCCTCTAATTGATGCTCACCAAACCAATCAACCTCCGCTCTGCCTGTCTTCAGCCCTGGTCTTTTCTTTTAATTGATATCCCATAAGGCCAATGATTCTAAAAATGTTGAATCCTTTTGACTATTATAAATCCTCACCTCGTCAATACTGCCGCTGAAGAAGGAGGTGCCGTCGCCTTTAGCGCCGATGAGACAAAAGTCGCTGGGGCCGCCGTCCTTGAAGACCTGATCGGTTAACCCCGCCCACATTCCACTATGCTTAGCGTTTATATAAAATATAAGGTTACCGCGGTCCCGGGTAACAGCCACATGTGCCCACAGCGTAACGTAATACTATGTTTACTACCGCGCTCTCCCCAAGATTGTTTCCAATCACACAAAAACCGTGTGCGTACGCCACGGTTCTCTCCCCATAAAGACAGGCGCCGCCGGAATTTTCAGGAAATACCGGCGGCGCCTATGCTTATACAGACAAATTGGACGATCCGACTGCCTGCCTATTTTAACTGATGCTAGATTAAATAATCAGATTGACATTTAAAGCATGAAAGGATGATTTGGGTTAGTGAGGCTATTTTTTATAGGGCTTAAACCGTTTGAGGCTTAACGAATTGGTCACCACCGAAACCGAACTGAAGGCCATGGCACCGCCGGCAATGATCGGGTTCAACAAGCCCAGGGCGGCAAAGGGAATCCCGAGCGTGTTATAGATAAAGGCCCAGAAGAGATTCTCCTTGATTTTCCGCATTGTCTGGCGGGAGAGGCGAATGGCGGCGGGAATGGTCAAGAGATCACCCCGCATCAGCGTGATATCGGCAGCCTCCATCGCCACGTCCGTTCCGGTCCCGATCGCCATCCCGATGTCGGCGGTGGCCAGGGCGGGCGCATCGTTGATCCCGTCCCCCACCATGGCGACCACTTTCCCTTGCTTCTTCAGTTTCTCCACTTCTTCCGCCTTGTGCTCGGGCAATACTTCCGCCAGGACCTTGGCGATCCCCACCTGTTTGCCGATGGCGGCCGCGGTCCGTCGGTTGTCCCCGGTGATCATGTAGACCTCGATCCCCATCCGCTGCAGTTCGGCAATGGCTTCCTTGGCGTTCTCCTTCACGGTGTCGGCGACCGCGATAATGGCGGCCAGCCGCCGGTCCACCGCCATCAACATGGCGGTTTTTCCTTCATCCTCCAGCTTGGCGACGGCCTCTTCACTGGCGCCCAGGGCGATCTCCTGCTCGAGCATGAGCTTTCTGGTGCCGACATAGATTTCTTTTCCTGCCACCACCGCCCTGACCCCGCGGCCGGGAAGGGCCGTAAACTGGTCCGGATCGGGAAGACTCCCGTATGCTGCTTTTCCCTTTGCGTAGATGGCTGCCCCCAACGGATGTTCGGAACTTTTCTCCGCCATCGCCGCCAGACGCAGAATCTGGTCTTCTTCGAGCCCGCCTAAGGGCAGGATATCGGTCACTTCAGGCTGACCCTTGGTAATCGTCCCGGTCTTATCCAAGACCACCGTATTGATTTTATAGGCCGTTTCCAGGTGTTCGCCGCCTTTAATCAGGATCCCGCTTTCCGCCCCTTTGCCGGTGCCAACCATGATCGCCGTCGGGGTAGCCAGGCCCAGGGCGCAAGGGCAGGCAATGACCAGCACGGAAACGGCGTTGACCAGTCCCGCCGTCCAGTCACCGGCCAGGAGGGACCAAAGGAGAAAGGTCACCGCCGCAATAGCAATAACGGCCGGAACAAAGACCCCGGCTACCCGGTCGGCAATCTTCTGGATCGGCGCTTTCGATCCTTGGGCGTCCTCCACCAGTTTGATGATCTGGGCGAGGACTGTATCCTTCCCCACTTTCGTCGCTTCAAACTTAAAAGTGCCGAATTTATTGATCGTCGCCCCCACCACCGGATCGCCGGGTTTCTTCTCCACCGGGAGACTTTCACCGGTTAACATCGACTCGTCAATGGCCGAGTTCCCCTCAATAATCTTCCCGTCGACCGGCACTTTTTCCCCCGGCCGGACCACGATGATGTCGCCGACCTGCACTTCGGCGATGGGCAGGTCGATTTCTTCCCCGTTCCGGATCACCCGCGCCGTTTTCGCCTGTAACCCCATGAGCTTTCTAATGGCCTCCGAGGTTTTTCCCTTGGCGACGGCCTCCAGATATTTGCCCAACAGGATCAGGGTGATAATCACCGCGGCCGCTTCAAAATAGAGCTCTTTCATCATCATCCCCGGCATCGCCGGCACGAAGAAACCGTTATAGATACTGAAAAAGTAGGCGGCCGAAGTGCCCATGGCAATCAACACATCCATGTTGGGGCTTTTCGCGCGCAGCGCGGAATAGGCATTTTTGTAGAAACGGAAACCAAGCCCAAACTGCACTGGAGTAGCGATAATGAACTGGAAGTACTCGTTATGAAGAAACGGCACGTCAATCCCGAGCAAACTCAGGATCATCGCCAGGAGCAGCGGCGAGGTGAGAACGGCGGAGATGGTCAGCTCCTTCCTGAGGCGCCGGATCTCCTTCTCCCGCGCTTCCTTTTCCCGGTCCCGGCTAACTTCCTCCGCCGGTGCCGCCCGGTACCCCAGAGTTTCCACCGCCTGGCGCAGATCGGCCACTTTGACCTGTGCCGGATCATATTCCACCACCGCTTGTTCAGTGGCGAGATTGACCGCCGCCCGGGCCACCCCCGCGAGACTGTTTAGCTTCTTCTCAATCCGCGCCGCACAAGCCGCACAACTCATGCCGGTAATTTTGAGGGTCACCTTTCCTTCCGGTGTTGTTTTGATTATTTCGTAGCCTAGACTTTTAATCACTTCTTCAAACTTTTCTACGTTCACCAGCGCTTCCTCATATTCGATAGTCGCCTGTTCAACGGCAAAATTAACGTTGGCCCGCCGGACCCCTTCCAGTTTACGAAGGTTCTTTTCGATCCTGGCCGCACAGGAAGCGCAGGACATCCCGGCTATTTTCAGGGAGGTTTTCTTCACCACTTCAATCCCGACCTTTCCGCTATTTATTATTCCTAAGTCTGCACCTTAGAAAATTGGATACTCATCAGGTCAACAAGAGCAGCCCGTAGCCCGTTGGACTGGTTAACCTCGGGAATAAAATTAAAAACCGACGGTCTTCTTGATCATAACACAAAAGGCCAACAGGATCATCATGCAGCTCAAAAGCAGACCGGAAATATCTCCGTCACCACAAAGAGCTTCACGGTAACTTTAAAAAAGCCAAAAGGACCGACTGGAAAAACCCGCCGGTCCTTTTTTTCGAGTTGCTATTTTAATTACACACATGACCAATAAACCAAAAATATTCTGGAGATCGAATTCTCTTTTCACCCGGTCGGAGATCCCTAGTTGGATCGGGCGCCATATTCCACCTCTCCGGTGGTAATAAAATTTAGAATATTTGCGTCCTCCAGTTCAGATTAAAGCTGTAATCTGTTTGCCGATCAGAAAAACCCCTGTTCTTACTCCATAAGCTAATTTTACCATAAAAGATGAGGAAATTAGTAGCGCCAATTTTTAACGTGAGGTTTCCTTCAAAATTGATCGTTTGACACTGATTATTCCCTCCGGAGGAGCTTTTTTCCTTTTTGTTCTGGTAAGCGATGACCAGATAGCTTTTGGCCAGTTCCTGGCGGAAATTCTTTTCCATGGACACCCGGCCTTCAACCATACTATTCTCCGCGTTTTGCGTCTTTTCTTCATGCGTCCACTGAAGGAAGGCTGTTGAGCGAAAACCGTTCTTGAGAACGGGTTGCGTATAGCCAATCTTCCATTGATATTGCCTGGTGTTAATTACGCCTTGGTTCAACATAAACGACAAAGCACCATTCCAATCAGTCTCATTTATGCTTCGGGTAAGCCCCAATTTAATCAAATGTTGATTTGTCCGGCTATAAACCTCCCGGCTTCCCCCTTGATAACTGACCTGCCAGCTGAAATCCGAAGCGATCTTGCCGGTCAAATTCGCTTGCCAATTCTGGTCCCGCCGGGTTCTTTCTTCCTTGCGGTCAAAATTATCAGCCGCCTGGATATAACCAAAACCGATTGACCTTTGGTCTTTTAGTAGTTTATTAGCGCTGATGCCATACCTGTAAGCGCCGCCTCGACCGGACGGCACCGGTGCATACGCGGCCAACGGAAGGAAAGAACCTGCAAGGAAGTACAACCGCTCACATCCAAACCCGTCAGTTGGTTATTTGTACACTCCACTCTCGATAAGGAGGTACAACCGCTCACGTTTATACCTGTTAATTGATTATCACGACAGATTAACATCCCTAATGAGGTACAACCGCTCAAATCCAGGACGCCTTCGAGCGCTTTATCCGTGAAAAAGAAGTCTTTTAACCTTTTCGGGCTGTCCGACGTCCAAGTTACTGACCAGGTCGCCGGATTATCCGGATTATAACCGTCGCCGAAGAGGATGTTCCCGTTTTTCGTTCCGGAACTGGTTGTTGTTTCAAAAAAGGTTCTCAATTTTTGGTAGTCATTTTCGTGATAGCCGTCAACTCCATAGGCTGCTTGCGCCGTAAAGGCGAAGCAGAGCAAGACTACGACCGCCAGCAGAAAAGCTGCTTTGCTCTTGCGTCTCCGCTTGCTTGTGCTTTTTTCCAATAGGTTGTTAATGATAATCCCTTCCTTCTTAGCAATTCGCCTCTATATTGCCGTGGCAATGTTTTCCATAATCTTACGAAAATTAGAATGGAAGTTATTTCGATTAAAGACAACAATATCCTGCATCAAATTTAAAATAACGACAAATTTTTACATGTGAAAGCGGTAATTGATAAAGAGGATTTCTTCCTCTTGTCCTAAACTCAGGCTTCAGGTATAATGAGGTGGTCGCTCGGGTTGGCTTTGATTATTCACCCGCGCATCGCAAGGGACGAAAGTTTTTCCTACGTGAGCTAAGAAGAAAACCCTAAGTTAATTCCTTTCGAAAGAGATGGTTATTTCTATGGATCATCCCTCTATCTATTTGGTCTTCAGCAAAACCGGAACCTGGCTTTCCCGGTTAATCACTCTTTTTTCCCCCATGAAATACGCCCATACGTCCCTCAGTTTTGACCCTACCTTTACCCGAATGTACTCTTTCGGCCGGATCAACCCGGATAACCCCTTCTCCGGCGGGTTTGTCGTGGAAAACTTATTTGGCGGCGTCTATAAAAAATTCCCCCGGTGTACCTGCATGATTTATAAAATCCCTGTCACAAATGAACAGTTCCTTTCTCTCCAAGCGCAGGTTGGTGCATTTTTAAAAGAAAAAGAAAAGTACCGGTATAATCTTTTAGGCTTATTCGGCGTTCTCTTCAACAAGCCGATCAAAAGAAAGAAACACTACTTTTGCTCGCAATTTGTTTCAGAGTTGTTAATTAAGGGGGGTATCTACGCGAGTTCAAAGGCGCCCGAGTTGATCCGCACCAGCGACCTCTTTACCATCGAAAACAAAGAGGTTTTGTATGAGGGGTTGGTCCGGGACTTGCCACCGGGAATCACTAGTCCCCCGGGTAATTAAACCATTGGTTACAGGCACAAAAAAAATGCCCCTTTCGCCAGTGGAGCATCGGCTTCCTGTTGGGTATTCCTCTTAAGACACCAGGCGCCTTTCTTTGCGCAACCGCACTAATTTGCTTTTTGGGCCATACTCTTATACTTGCCCGGAGAGATCCCCTCCGCTTGAGCAAAGGCCCTGGAAAAGCTCTTTTCATGATAAAAACCACAGAGCGCGGCCACTTGCTTAACTGTATAATTGGTCTCCAGC
Source organism: Bacillota bacterium (assembly GCA_012735135.1). GTDB lineage: Bacteria > Bacillota > UBA4882 > UBA10575 > UBA10575 > Capillibacterium. Next base: position 22,916 of record JAAYHY010000052.1, read on the forward strand.
AAAAGCTGCTTTGCCTTTTCCAGGCGGAGCGCATTGATATATTCGGCCAGATTACGGCCGGTTGCATCCTTAAACACTTTACGGAGATGGGAGTAACTGAGGCCGACATGGTCGGCGATATTTTCGATGGTGATGTTTTCGGAATAATGGTTTTTCACATAGGAAAGGATTTCACCGATATATTTTCCGTTCGTGCTTTGCTGATAAGCCATAATCTCCGCCACCAAGCCGCAAAACCATTCTCCGGCCTCATCCAGGGTATGGTTCTGCCACAGCTTTTTATACATAAACGCCTTGTCCATCAAGAGTTCTTCAATTTTGATCTTGTGATCAATGGCATACTGGGTTAGCAGCACCACCAACTGACTTAAGATCTGGCTGACGTAGGTAAAGGAGACGTATTGCTTGGCTTTAATGTCGGCAAACAGTTCCCGGACCCCTTTGATCATCTCTTCCTTTTTCCCGGCCAGCAGACAACTTTGGATGTATTTAATCCTCTCGTCCGCATTGTAATGAATGAGGCTTCCATTAATTTCATCGAAAAACAGGATACTGCCAGGACCTTGGACAAAGCGATACTCCAGGACACTTTTGGCTTGTTCGAAAGAGAGACGTACACTTCCGCAATCCACCAGACTGCCCACGGCAAAGGTTACCGTGTAATCCATAAGCGCTTTGGCTTCCTTTTGAATTGAGCGGATTTTTGCGCCGACGGTCTCCGCCAACCCCTCCGGTAGCGAGGGCAGGCTTATAATCGCCACAATCTGATCACAATCGTACCGCATGGCTGCGGTCTGCATCCTCTCCCCTGTCATCTCCCGTTCGATCAAACGGAGCAGTAAACGCATGAATGAATCATCGTTTTTCCCTTTTCCGCACGCTTTCCCCACCTCGTCAATGTTGGCGATCAAACAAACATTGACCGGATACGGCGCGATGGCCTGGACCTCGTCGTCGCCTTCCGGAATTTCTTCGGTTAAGACCCGTAGAAAGGCCCCGTTACGAAGTTTTTCTCGGCTGGCGGCCGAAAACAGCCGGCGGTCCTCCCGGAGCAGTTCCTCCACCGCACGGTAAATGGCCGACCATTCATTCTTTTCAACCGTCATATTCAATTTCCCGCTGATACTTAATTCCCGCACCAGTTTGCCAATGGGGCTATATAACCGGCGGGAAACCATGACCACTAAAAGCGCCGTCAAGGGTAGAAGTAAGATCAGAAAGGCAAAAAATAGCCTTTGATAATCGGCCGCCCGCTTCATTACCGCGCCTATATCCTCCACACTGACCAAAACGAGACGATTTTCTGCCGAACGATAATAGGTATACTGGTCAAAGCCACCGTTTTGGTTAGAAAGATAATAGCCGCTGGATGGGGTCTCTTCATTCAAGAGCTCTTCCCAATTAAGTTTTAGGTTGAGCGTGTCGATCTCGATTCCTTTTACGCCGGTCAGCCAGTTACCTTCATCATCAAATATGGAGATGTTTCCCCTTGATGATCTTTCCATGTACATCTCCAATAATTTATCTTCGTAAAGATTAAAGATTAACGCTCCTTCGAATGTGGAGGTAAACAGTGTTATCGGGCATATATAGGTCAGACAACGGCGCCAATCGCCGCCCGAGTCCGAGCTTTCAAAACCTACTTTGATCGGACGGGCCGGCAACATCCGGTTCGCCCGGCGGTCTTGCTGGAGTTGAAGATAACGGTCATACCATCCCAAGTCGGCAAAACGGTCAAGTTTTCCGACACTGCTCCGGGAAGTAACGATATAGTCGCTGTTTTTAATGTAAAAATACACCGAATCATACAACATATTAGTACGCACATATTCGTTGAGGAGATTGATCACCCGGACTAGACAGTTCATATGGTCGGTGTTGCCCGGGAAAAGATCCAGACTTATGTGCTCCCCCAACAACTGCACCTGTGGTTCCAAGGAGAAGCGAAGCGCCGTTTGCTCCATATTCTCAATGATAAGTTGATTAATGCTGTTTACTGCCTGTAAACGGTTTACTTCCTGCGCACTGACAAAGGCACAGAATTGATCCAACGTAATGTAGTTGGTAATCCCAAAGACGATTGTACAAGGGATCAGGACTGACAAAAGCAGCAGGATCAAAACCCTGGCATAATAACCCATCGTTCGCACATCACCTTTTCAAACCAATACAGTGCGCCGGCAACGCAGAGCGCACTGTATTGATCGTACTCAGGGGCTGACCATCAGTTACAAGCATCCATCTTCACAAGGCGAGCCCGCAGCAGGCCAAGGCTTGCTCAATAAAAAGATCAGCCCATAGGCATCGAGCGTTGAAAGGAATCAGTGGTTCTCATCCCACCAACGTTGACGCTCGTCAATACACTCCTGTCCGCCGGCCGAGAGCCATTCCTTAATCCCTGCATCGTATACGGCATCATCTTTACGGCCACCCCCTCCATATTGGATTCCGCCGCCGCCAAATTGTTGATGATCTGGTACAACTTAAACTGGATCGGATATAGTTCGCGACTGGAGATGTAAAGTCGCGCATCCTCAAAGCCGTTCCAGCGGCCAACAGCGTAAAACAAGGTTAAAGTGGCCAGCGCCGGTTTGGAGAGGGGTAGGTAAATGCGGGTTAAGATTGTCCAATGGGATGCGCCGTCAATTTCCGCCGATTCCCGGAGGCTTTGGGGAATGCTCTGGAAGAACGATTTAAGAATAATCATATTGAATACACTGATCCCGACGGGAAGGACCATCACCCAAAAATTATCTAAAAGACCGAGGCGTTTGATGTTTATATAATTGGGTATCATTCCCGGATTAAAATACATCGTAATGATAATCATCGTACTAAATAAACCACGGCCCACAAATTTCTCTTGGGACAGCGGGTATGCGCACAAGATGGTCATCAGCATGGAGAAGGCGGCACTGACCACGGTAAGAATCGCTGTCAGCCGCAAAGAACGCATCATACTTACGTCTCTTAAAACACTTTTATATGCTTCAAAGTCAATATCCACCGGCCAAAAGTAGACTTGACGGTTGATGATGGCCAGCTCCGAGCTGAGGGAAGTGGCCGCCACATTAAGCATGGGAAGTAGACAAACCAGCACCAGTAGAAAGACGATCAGGAGAAAAATAATATTCATCACCCGGTTGGGGCTGAATTTTTTCGAACCGGGAAAACCACTTCTCTGCCCGGGAAGGCGCATTATATTTCGCTCCATTTCAATACCCCCTTACTGTTACCCGTTACCAAATCCCCCGTTCACCCAGGCGTTCACAGATAATGTTCGCCGTCACCAAAAAAATGACACACACCACCGACTGAAACAAGCCGACCGCCGTAGCCAGCGAAAACTGTTGTGATTCGATCCCGACCCGATAAACATAGGTACTAATCACATCAGAAACGTCCCGCACCAGATAGTTACCCATCGTGTAGGGGCGTTCAAAGGAGATGTTCAGAATCCGTCCCAGGTTCAAAATGAGCATCACCACAATCGTCGGGCGGATACCTGGAAGGGTAACATGCCAAATCTTTCGTAAACGCCCTGCTCCGTCCATTTCGGCCGCTTCGTATAGTTCGGGATTTATGCCGGCAATAGCTGCCAGATAGACGATGGCGGTATAACCGGCGCTTTGCCAAATCCCTAAACCAACGTAGGTGGCAATCCAAAGATATTTATTACTCAAAAACGGTATGGTTTTGGCCCCCATCCGGCTCAGCAGAATATTAACAAGACCGTTTTCCGGCGCCAAAACAAGCATGGCCATCCCACTGATAATCGTCCATGACAGAAAATGGGGCATATACAAAACAGTTTGGGCAAAGCGCTTAAAACGCTTAAAGACCGTAACCTCATTCAGGAGGAGCGCAATCATGATGGGAACGGGAAAACCGACGAGCAGATCCAAAAAATTCAGAACAATCGTATTCCGAAGCGCACGCAAAAAATCCTTTGAAGAAAAGGCCATCTTAAAGTACTTTAGTAAATCTTTCGCCCAGGGACTGCTCCAAACCGTTTGGAACATATTATAGTCCTTAAAGGAGACAACGATATCGGTCATCGGTATGTACTTAAAGATAAAAAAGTAAAGCAGAGGAAGGAAAATCATGATATATAAAGCATAATCGCTTTTTCTAATCTTCCACCATCTTCTCTTTTCTAACCCCGGCCCTGATAAAACCATCCGTCTTTGCTGTTTCGTCAAGACTGCCACCGGCCACTCACCCTTCCTTTAACATTTAGCTATAAATATATTTAAATTTTATTTACGTTTAACTAAATCTAATTTATCATGTTCCGTTTTTGGCAGGCAACGGACAGTTTTAACTAAAGGAAGGGTAAATTTTTGACTGTCTTACCTAAAAGCCGCTGTTATTAATGGGTATTATCAAGAATTTCCCGCTTCGTTCCCCCCGTTGAAAAGGTGGCCAATTTAGCCCGGTACTTACTTGGCGAAACACCCATCAAACGCTTAAAGGTTGCGCTAAAATAATAAACATCATTAAACCCACACATGTAGGCAATATCGGAGATCCGGTGAGCGCCTTCTTCCAGCAGAGTAACCGCCCTGTCCACCCGGATACGATTGACATACTCGGCAATGGTCATTCCTTGCGTCTTACGGAACAACGCGCCACAGTAAACCGGGTTCAGCCCGACCAAGGCGGCCAAGGTCCTCAGGCTAAGCCGTTCGGTCAGATGCTCCACGATATACCGTTTAATCTTCTCCACATGAATGTTGGTCCCAGTAATCTCCCGCCCGTAAAGCAACGCATGGAGCACCAAAAGAAACAAGGCGCCGCATTTTAATTGGTAACCGGGTTTTTTTTCTAACCATTCATACTGAAATTCCCGGAGCAGACGGTCAAGCTCTTGCGTCCAGACAAAGCGGGAAACCACCGGCAATCCAAATTCATCATTATCTACTACAAAATCAATGGCGGCGCAGGTCATCCCGGTGGTGGTCGCCGCCCGGAGATCTCCGGGATGGACATAAACCAAATCGCCGGCCGTAACTTGATATTTCTGCTTATTAATCCAATAGCACGCGTTGCCATCCAAAACGAGAACAAGGCCGTGAAGCAAAAATTCATTTTCTTCCAGCCGCCAAGCCGGACTGCAAACCTTATACACAAAATACTTGACCTCTAAATTAAGCAGCTCTTTCATAAACGATCCTCCTTAAGGCGCATTTGGGACAGAAAGCCGGGAGAAGTTACCATCCCCGGCCTTCATAAAATAGAATACCAAAACATATCTTTAATTCACACAAATCTTTATTTATTTACTCTATTTTGGGATCTCCTGCAACATGTTATTGTTAAAGTAATATGTTAAAGGAGGCATTGAAGCTTTTAAGGCTTTCCCTGAACGCTGTGAAATCGTCGCGCTTGTGGATATCTATCCGGAAAAAGCTCAATTATGCCGGGAGTGCTCTGGACTGAATAAAGCAAAAGTATTTAATTCCCACAAAATGATCCTCGCTGATCCCGGCATTGATCTGGTCAGTATCTGCACTCCGCCCCATGATCATGCGGCAATCGCGATTGACTGCTTAAACCACGGCAAACATGTGCTGGTCGAAAAGCCGATGGCCGTTTCGCTCCTGGAGTGTGACGCCATGATCGCCGCCGCCCAGCAAAACCGCAAGGTTTTATCGGTCGTTGCCCAGAACCGGTTTTCCGATCCCATCATGAAGCTGAAAAAAACACTGGACAGCGGATTAATCGGCCGGGTCCTCCATGCCCAGGTGGACTCCTTGTGGTGGCGTGGCCGGAGCTACTATGATCTGTGGTGGCGCGGGCTGTGGGAAAAAGAGGGGGGCGGCTGCACCCTCAATCATGCGGTTCACCATATCGACATGCTAATCTGGATGCTTGGAATGCCAAATAAAGTTACTGCCGTCCTCGCCAACGCTGCCCACGACAATTCCGAGGTAGAGGATGTGTCGGTTGCGGTGATGCAGTACGGCCAGGGAACGCTGGCCCAAGTCACCAGCTCCGTCATCCACCACGGCCAGGAGCAGCAGCTTATCTTCCAAGGAGAGAAGGCGCGGATCTCAGCGCCATGGAAAGTTGTCGCTTCCCGGGCGCAAGAGAACGGATTCCCCCTTCCCTACCCGGAGCTGGAGGAAAAAATCGAAGCTTTTTACCGGGGACTACCAGCGTTGAAATACACGGGCCATACGGGACAGATCGATGATATCCTTACGGCCATTGAAACCAACGGGGAACCTTTGATCACCGGCGAACAGGGGCGGATGACCATCGAACTGATCACCGCCATCTATAAAGCCGGGGCGGAGCAACGTACCATCGACCTGCCCATCCGGCAAAACGACCCCTTTTATACGGTGGAGGGGATCCGGCAAAACGTCCCCCATTTCCACCAAAAAACCGGCTCCCTCCCTCAACTCGACGGCAAAATCACGGTGGGCAGCGACTATCTGCCAGATCCGGACAAAACAGGAGGGAGCGGATCATGACCAACCGCAGCGACGGAATGAACTATGCGCCGCAAGGAAAACCCCGGCCGGTCGTCAAACCCGGCGAGTTCATTTTTGCGGCGGTGGCGCTTGACCACGGTCATATCTATGGGATGTGCAACGGCCTGATCGAGGCGGGCGCCACGCTGAAAAGCGTGTATGATCCGGACCCGGCCAAAGTGGCCGCCTTTTGCCAAAGGTATCCGGGGGTAAAGCCGGCCGCCAGTGAAATGGAGATTCTGGAAGATCCGGAGGTAATGCTGGTGGCCGGCGCCGCCGTTCCCTCCGAGCGTTGCGCCCTTGGCTTGCGGGTGTTGGAAGCCGGTAAGGACTATTTTACCGACAAAGCGCCCCTCACCACACTGGAACAGTTGGCCGCCGCCAAAGCAAAGGTGGCCCAAACCGGGAAAAAATACATGGTCTATTACTCGGAGCGGATCCATGTGGAAACCGCCGTCTTCGCCGGCCAACTCATCGCCGAAGGAGCGATCGGCCGGGTAATCCAGGTGCTTGGGCTCGGTCCCCACCGTTTGAATGCCAAAAGCCGTCCCGACTGGTTTTTTATCAAGGAAAAGTACGGCGGCATCCTTTGCGACATCGGCAGCCACCAGATCGAGCAGATCTTGTTTTACACCGGGGCCAAAGACGCCACGATCGCCTACAGCCAGATCGGCAACTTCAACCATCCGTCCTATCCCGAATTGGATGATTTTGGCGACGCCATCCTGGTAACGGATAACGGCGCGACGGGTTATTTCCGGGTGGACTGGTTTACACCGGACGCTTTACAAACCTGGGGGGACGGACGTTGCATTATCCTCGGGACCAAAGGCTATCTTGAACAGCGCAAGTATATGAATATCGGCGCCAATGACGGCCCGGACCATCTATTCTTAGCCAATGACGAAGGGGAAACCCATTTCACCCTCGCCGGTAAAGTAGGTTTCCCCTTCTTCGGCCAACTGATCCTTGATTGTCTGCACCGCACCGAAACGGCAATGACCCAGGAACATGCCTTTAAAGCTGCCGAACTGGCGATCAAAGCCCAATTGCAGGCGGTCGTCATCCAAGAAAGACCAACGCCCCCCGCCAGCCGGCCGTAACATCGCCGGCCAACCAACAGCTTAGAATTCCACCTTCTTCTCCATCACCCACCCGGAGACAAAGAATAAAAGGGTAAACTCAATGAGCAGGGCAAGAGAGACAGAGAAGGAGGCGGATTGGAGGAGCCTTATGTCCAGATTGGGCGAAGGGTCTTCTATACTAATAAAAGGAAGAAAAGTTAAGATCTCGGCCAGCAATTCACTCCCTTTAGAGGTAAGGTAAACCAAAAGGATGGTTGAGGCCAAACTGACCAGTCCGGTAAAGCGATTGACTAACCGTCCCAGCAAAAAAGAGAGTTGGCAAATGACAGCCCCCAAAAGGATACCTATCACATAGGTTAGTCCAATCATCATCATGAGCTTAAGAGTCTCCGTCCAGGATGTTACCTTCATGAGCGGCAACCTTTCCGCCCCGAACAAAGGAGCAGCCGCATAAAACAACCCGGAAAGAAGGAAGGTCGCCAGGTTAAGACCAACCCACTCCGTAAAGGCCGCCAGGAGTTTGGCGCCAAGGATCCGCCAACCGTCGACCGGCAATGACCGGAGAAAGGGCGCCGTTCCTTCTTTCCATTCCCCCCTGGTCAAGGCGAGGGGCCGGAAAATCCCCCAAAAGCAGAGGAAAGCCAAAGGCAAAAAAGATAAGCCAAAGACCAGATTGTAACCTAAAGACTTAATCCGGAAAGTCAAAAAAACATCGAAGCCAAAAATCAGCCCGAGAAGCGTCAGAAAGGTATTCCTTGCTCCGCTCAGTTCTTTGCGATATAAGGCGTAAAACATTTTCATTCCAATACCTCCCCAAAAAGTTCCTCCATTGAATGGCCGGTTTCCGCCCGGAGGGTTTCCGCTTCGCCTTCCAGTACGATGCGGCCTTTACGCAGGAAAACCACGTGGTCAAAAATGGCCTCCGCTTCCTTGACTTCATGGGTGGAGATGATGATCGTCTGACCTTCTTGCCGGAATTCACCGACCAGGGCCTCAAGGATACGGGCCCGGGACGGCGGGTCGATTCCGGCTAAAGGCTCATCGAGGAGCATTAGGTCGGCTTGACGGGCAAGGCCTACCACCAGTTTCAACCGGGCTTGCTGCCCTTTGGATAAGGCCCCGATTTTCACCGCTCCGTTCAGGTTCATAAAGGTTTTGAGCCCGGCGGCCTTTTCCAGATCCAAATCGGGATGGAAGGCTTTAACAAAATTGATTAGTTCATCGACGGTCATCCACCCGTAATAGGTGTTAACCTCCGGTAAATATGCCACCCGCTTTTTGGTCTCCACCCCGGGCGCCAGACCAAAGACCCGCACCCGGCCATTGGTGGGGTTCTTTAAGCCGGCGATAATCTTCAGGAGGGTGGTTTTTCCGCTTCCGTTATGTCCAAGGAGCCCCACCACCTGACCACGGTCAATGGTCAAACTTACCCCGTCCAACGCCTTGGTTAACGGGTATCGCTTTTCTACCTTTTCCAGCATCACCACAGGATGACTCATTCTTCCTTATTCCTCCTTTAGTTCGGCCGCCAAACGCCGAACTTCTTCATTGGTAAAACCAAGCTCCCGCATTTTCCGTAAAAAATCGGTCCAGATTTCCCGGGCGGTTTTTTCCCGGCACGCTTTGATTGCCTCAGTATCAGTAGTCACAAAGGTGCCTTCCCCCCGCCGGGTCTCGGCCAATCCGGTCCTCTCCAGTTCCTGAAAGGCCCGGGCCACGGTGTTCGGGTTAACCCGCGCCGCTGCGGCCACTTCCCGGATGGACGGTAATTTCCCCCCGGGGGGCCATTCCCCGCAGGCGATCTGCCGGATCAAGGCCTCGACAATCTGCCGGTAGATCGGTTGCCGTTCATCAATTTCAAAACGCACTACCCCACCCCTCTATTGTATTAGTTATCTAGTACACTATGATTATAAACAGTCATCCCTTCTTTGTCAAGAAAAAAGACCTTTTCTTGTGTTGATTCTATGTTAAGGCCATATTGAGACTATCCCGCTAAAATGCCACTCTAAGAGTGGACTAAACACAGGAATAATAAAAAAAGACCCGCTTGGGTCTTTTTTCGAATCCTTTTTTACCTTGGGCAAAGACTTAACCTTTACAAGAAAGAATCTCCCCGGCCCGGTTCAGATATTCAACCCATCCCCAATACCGTATAGGCAATATTCATCGCATGATTCTCGACCCGGCGGAAGGACTCAATTAGATCCAGATGAATGGCGCTGGTGGCCAAGGTCCTTTCATTACCCTCTCTTATCCTTTCAAAATGTTTATACCTTAATTTATTTTCCAAACGAAGAAGCTTTGGGTGCTCCTTAATCACTTGCGTCGCCAATTCCCTATTGGAATCTGCGAATGCTTGGAGGGCCAAAGCCAAACTGGTATCCGCCTTTTCATACATGAGTTCCAACTCCTGGACCCCCTCCCCCGAAAATTCCATTCTCCCCTGGGTAAATTTACGCGCCAGGTTGATGACGTTGATTAAAAGGTCACCAATATGCTCCAAATCATTGGCGGTATATAAGATCTGGATGGTGCGCTCCGCCAAATCCTCCGGTAAGGTGTGGCGCCTGATTTTGGCCACATAAGCACATATTTTTTGGTAGATGGAATCAAGGGCGACTTCCGCTTTTTTAATTCCTTCAATCGCCTCTTTTTTATACGCCCGAAAGGCATAAAGTAAATGCTTTAACATTTCTTCCCGGGCGATTCTTCCCATCTCCACCGTCTGCAGTTTGGCTTGGTTAACCGCAATTTCCGGTATTTCCAGAAAACTTTCATTCAGGTATTTTGCCGTTTCCAGGACGGGTAATCTTTTCTTGCCGTCAGGGACCAGTAGTTTGCCGAAAAGCGCCAGTTGGTTGGTGAAGGGTAAAAACAAAAGGATCAGGAGGATATTAAAGAAGGTATGGGCATTGGCAATTTGCCGGGCTACCGAATCGGAGGTTACCCTCACCGCTGTACTGAACCCGTGTATAAACGGGAGCAGAAGCAACGTGCCGATAACTTTGGTCAAAATGTTAATCACCGCAACCCGCTTTGCTTCACGGGAAGTCCCGATCCAGGACAAAGCTCCGGTCGCACAGGCGGTTCCAATGTTCGCTCCTAAAATTAATGGCATGGCCGTTTCAATGGTGATCATTCCCTGCGTCGCCAGGGAAATAAGGAGCCCGATTGTGGCAGCGCTACTGTGAATGAGGCCACTAAAAACAGTAGAGACCAAAATACCCAACAAAGGGTTTTTTCCAAAACCAACAAAGAGGTCGTGAAAATAGGGGCTGTTCCGCAGCGGGGATACCGTCTCCGCCATTAATTTCAACCCGTAAAACAAAAAACCGATCCCCAGGAGTACCCGGCCCGTATGGATCAATTTGTTGTTTTTATTGCCAATGATCATCATAAAGGCCGCCAGCCCAATGAGGAGCAATGCATAATCGGCAATATTAAAAGCCAGTAATTGCACGGTCACCGCTGTGCCGACGCCCGATCCCAAAAGCACACCAACGGCTTGCCCCACCGTCATTAGAGAAGCGCTCACCAAGCCGACTAACATGATAATGGCCGCACCGCTGCTATTTAAAATTACCGTTATGACGAACCCGAAGAGCAACGCCACAATCCGGTTGCGCGTAAGGGTCCCTATAGCATTCCGGAATTTATAATTCGTGACCAATTGCAAACTTTCGGAGGTCAATTGCATCCCATAAAGGAATAAGCCTAAACTGCCAATCAAGCCGCATAAGATATGCATGGCGCTCTTCCTTTCTTTTATTTATTCCGGATCGTAATTTTACAGACCCAGGGTCCTGCAACCAAACCCCAACCCAGCTGGGGCCGAATGTATCCCCGCCTATCCCCGATACTTAAACGGATGGCGTTCGCCCGTTTCCGCAAAGATCGTCATTTCGGCAATATTCACAATGTGATCCCCGATCCGCTCCAAGGATCTGGCCACCAGTAACAAATTACTGGCTTGCTTCACACAATCGGCCCTTTCTATCATGTAAGCGGTTAATTCATGAAACAAAACTCCGAAGAGGCGGTCGACCTCATCATCATCCGCATCCAACTCCATGGCAATATCGGTGTTTTTAGCCAAAAAGGCCGAAACCCCTTTTTCCATCATTCCAGTTACCAGCCGGCCCATTCTGGAAATATCCTCGAGCGGCTTAAAGTAGGGGCCGTCCTTGGCCAAATGCGCGGCAACCTCAGCGATATCACAAGCGTAATCCCCGATGCGTTCCAATTCATGACTAATCTTAATCACGGAAGCCAAAAACCGTAGTTCCTGATCCACGGGTTGTTGCAAGGAGATTAGTTCTAAGACGCTCATCTCGACCGCCTCTTCCAGCGCATCAACCTCATCGTCCCTGGTGATGATGGTAAGCGCGAGCTCCCGATCTTGATTTACCAAAGAGCGCATTGCTTCGCTAATTTTCTCCCCCACCAGCTCGCTTAAGTCCGCCAATCGGTGGTTGATCTCGATCAACGCCCGTTGATACCAGTCAATATAGTCCGCCATCTTTAATCCTCCGGAATTTTCTCCATATCCGCCTAAGGTTAATAATAATTTAATCTGGTTTCATTTTAATTTATCGCCATCCTCATTTAAAGGCTTTTATTCTATTATTTTGTTGATAAAAATGAACAATCCGTCCTCCGCCCCTTTTCTGGCTGGATTTAGATCATCCGGAATTTGTTCAGGATTATCAACAAAATAATAGCTTTGTCTGATTTTTTTCCTGTTTCCTTTATGTTATTTTTTAATTGATAATTAGTAAAGGGGGTGTGGATCCGCTTTAGCTGTCATTCCCGCTAGTAAAACTATGAGGCGAATAATGAGAATAAAGGAGGTTTTTCATTTGAAAAAATTCAGTTATGCGCTGGTCATTATCTTGGTCTGTGTTTTGGTTTTTTCACTTTCTGGTTTAACTGCCGAAAGGTTGACGGCATATGTCAGCTTGGATGAGGAAATCGCCCGGGCTGTCCTCTCCGCTTTCCAAAAACAAACTGGCATTCAGGTAGACTGGGTCCGGCTCAGCACCGGTGAAGCTGCGGCCAGAATCGAAGCGGAAAAGCAGAACCCGCAAGCCAGCATTTGGCTGGGCGGTGTGGGCTTAAACCACATCGAAGCGAAAAACAACGGTTTAACGACACCTTATACCTCACCCAACGCGAAAAATGTCCCGCCTCAATTTAAGGATCCCGATAATTACTGGTGTGGTCTCTATGCCGGAGCGCTTTGTTTTGTCTATAACACGGAAATACTGAAAGAACTTAACCTCCCGGCGCCCAAATCTTGGGCTGATTTAATTAAACCGATTTATAAAGGACATATTCAGATGGCCAGTCCGCAAACCTCCGGCACGGCCTATAATGTGATCACGACCATTGTTTTCCTTTACAACCGGAACGAAACCTTAGCCTTTGAATACCTGAAAGAATTGGATAAAAATATTAGCCAGTATACAAAATCGGGCTCCGCTCCCGGTCGCGCCGCCGCCATTGGCGAAACCGCAATTGGTTTAGGTTATTCCCACGATCAAGTTAAACTGATCGCCCAAGGTTATCCTCTGGAAATCGCTTTCCCGCAGGAAGGGACCGGTTTCGAGGTAGCATCGATGTCGTTAATTAAAGGCGGTCCCCAATTGGAAACTGCGAAAAAACTTTACGACTGGATGCTGACCGACGAAGCCGCAAAAATCCTGGCCGATAATTACCTCTCCGGCCTTATCGGTCATCCTCTTGTTGGGAAAAAACGGTTTGATCACCAAAACATTATTGGGGATCACCAACTTTGATATTTACGGTTTCAAGGGGCTGGTGCTTGTCCAGGCTTTAAGCATGTTCCCCATCGCCTATCTCGTCCTGGACGGCGTATTAAAAGGAATCAATCCCGAATTGGAAGACTCCGCTTTTAACCTTGGAGCCAACCGGCGACTAGTCTTTCGCACCGTAACCCTTCCGCTCTCAAGACAAGGCATCGCCTCCGCCTGGTTGTTGGTGTTTGTAACCTCCCTGGCGGATTTCGGTAATCCGGTGATTATAGGGGGGAACTTCGATGTCCTCTCTGTTCAAGCCTACTTGCAAGTAACTGGCATGTTTAATACCCCGCGTGGAGCGGCCATCGCTTTTGTCCTCTTAGTTCCGGCGCTGATCGCCTTTTTTCTCCAGCGTAATTTAAGTAAAAAATCACTGGTTACGGTCACTGGTAAACCGTCAACTTCCGGGTTGATGAAAGCCCATCCCCTGACGAAGTACGCCTTGGCCATTTTGATGTCGCTCATCTCGTTAATCACCATCGCCTTTTACGGGGTGATCATCTACGGTTGTTTTGTCAAACTATGGGGTTACAATTGGTCGTTAACTCTCGAGCATTTTATCTACGCTTGGGATGTCGGCAAGTTAAGTATTGGCGCTACGGTGATCATGGCGGGACTGGCAACGGTCATCGCCGGTATCCTTGCCATGATTATCGCCTTTATTTTAGTGCGCAAAGAGTTCCCCGGGAAAAAAATCATGAACTTTGTCACCTTGCTTGGTTACGCCATCCCCGGAACACTGGTGGGGATCGGTTATATTCTGGCGTTTAATACTCCTCCGTTCTTATTAACCGGTACCATGTGGATCATCGTCTTCTGTTTCGTTTTCCGCGAGATCCCCGTCGGGATCGAATCAGGGGTGGCCACGCTAAGCCAGATTGATCCTTCCATCGAAGAAGCCTCACGCAATCTCGGTGCTTCGACCAGGTATACCTTTACCCATGTCATCCTCCCTTTAATTAAACCGGCCTTCTTCGCCAGTCTGGCCTATAGTTTCGTCCGGAGTATGACGGCGGTTTCTGCCGTAATTTTCCTGGTGACCGCCCGCTGGAACCATTTAACCTCGCTTGTGTTGGCGCAAACAGAAATTATGCGGCTTGGTCCGGCCAGTGTTTTATCTTTGATCACAATTATTATTGTCTTTGCGGTTTTTGCCCTTATCCGTCTCTGTTTGGGTCAAACAAGCTATACCGCGCCTAGAATTGGAGGTTGAAGAGAATGAGTGTCAGTGTAAAATTGGAAAACATCTCGAAAAGATTTAAAGCACCCGGGGGAGGCTCGGTTACGGCTGTCGACAACCTGAGTTTGTCCATCCAAAAAGGCTCCTTCGTCACCCTGCTGGGCCCTTCCGGGTGCGGTAAAACCACGACCTTAAGAATTATTGCCGGCTTCGAAAACCCGGATCAGGGCCGGATCTTTCTTGATGGGGCCGATATCACCTACCTGCCGCCGGACCAACGGGGATTGGCGATGGTTTTCCTAAGTTA
>JAAYHY010000009.1 GCA_012735135.1 Bacillota bacterium
ACCTGCCGGAAACTATTAAAACCATGGGTGAGCACGAAGTTACCGTAAACCTTTACCGTGGGGTTACGGCCACCGTGAAGATCCGGGTGATACCGGAAGGCTAAGGGATAAGGTCTAGGGAGGAATTGATGGTGAAAAGTGTGCTCAGAGGGGCCGGTGAGGAAAACCCGGGTGTGGCCTGGCGGGAGCGGTTTCCCCAGGAGGATCAGTTGCAGCGGCAGGTAACAGCCCTTTATACACTCCTGGCCAACCTTTACGGCTCGGATAAACTGGTGATGAAAGCGGGGAAACTGGATGCCCTTAAACTGATGCGTTCGAAAGACCTCACCGAACGGGTGTTGGCTTTGCAACGTTTGGTTTATGAGGATCCGACCTTGGACAAGGTGCCCCAGGAAACCGACTTGCCGACCGTACTAAATGAGATTGAAGAAGAGATTGCCGATCTAATCGCCCGGAAAACCGTGGAGGAAAAGATCGAAAAGAAGATTGCCGAGCGGATGCAGACCAGGCATGAAGAGTATGTGAAAGAGATCAAGATGCAGGTCCTTAAGGAACTGGCCGGACCGGACAATCCATACACCTTGAAAAAATACGCTGAGCTTGAAAAACTGGAACAGGTTTCGCTCTCCCGCTCTGCTTTGGAGAAATTGCGGCCTTCCTCCTTAGACCAAGTGGTTGGCCAGGAAGCGGCGATCCGGGTTCTCCTCTCCAAACTGGTCTCCCCTTACCCCCAGCATGTGATCGTCTATGGCCCGCCCGGGGTGGGAAAAACCACGGTGGCCCGTTTAGTCTTGGAAGAAGCAAAGAAGATTGATTATACGCCCTTTGCTCAGGACGCGCCTTTTGTCGAAGTGGACGGGACCACTTTGCGTTGGGACCCGCGGGAAGTAACCAATCCCCTGTTGGGGTCGGTCCATGATCCCATCTACCAAGGGGCCCGCCGTGATTTGGCGGAGAGCGCCATCCCCGAACCGAAACCCGGTTTGGTCACGGAAGCCCACGGTGGTATCCTTTTTATTGATGAGATCGGTGATATGGATCCGGTTTTGATGAACAAATTACTAAAGGTCTTGGAGGATAAACGGGTCAAATTTGACTCGGCCTATTACGATCCGGACGATCCAAGTGTGCCGAAGTATATTAAAAAGCTTTTTGAAGAGGGCGCTCCTGCCGACTTCATTCTGGTGGCGGCTACCACCAGAGATCCGTCGGAGATCAGCCCGGCATTACGTTCCCGTTGCGCCGAAGTCTTTTTTGAACCATTGACCAAAAAGGCGGTGGAACAGATTGTCCGTGATGCCGCCAAACGGCTTGATGCCCAGTTGGCGCCGGAGGTTCCGTCGCTGATCAGTGATTACTCGATTGAAGGCCGGAAAGCCGTGGGGATGCTGGCCGATGCCTATGGTTTGGCCCTCTACGAACACTACACCGCCGGAGCGAAGACCCCCGTTATGATCAAGCAGGAACATTTATTGGAAGTGATCCGGACGAGCCGGATGGCCCCCTTTACGAAAGCCAAAGGCAAAGCCGAGGGCGAGATCGGAAAAATTTACGGGTTGGGGGTTTACGGCTTTGTCGGTTCGATTCTTGAGATCGAAGCGGTAAGTTTTCCGGCGGAAAAAGGCAAAGGGAAGTTACGCTTCAATGAGACGGCCGGTTCGATGACGAAAGACTCGGTCTTCAACGCCGCGTCGGTGGTCCGTCTCTTGACCGGTCTTGATCTGGCCGATTACGACCTCCACGTGAATGTGGTCGGCGGGGGGAAGATCGACGGACCTTCGGCCGGGGCCGCCATTACCCTGGCGATCATCAGCTGCCTGTTGGAGCGGCCCATCCGCCAGGATATCGCCGTCACCGGTGAAGTTTCCCTCCAAGGAAAAGTGAAAGAGGTTGGCGGCATCTTCGAAAAGATTTATGGCGCGAAACAAGCCGGGATCAAGGAAGTCTTTATTCCCCAGGAGAACGAGCATGAGATTCCCCCGGAATTGGACGGGATTAAGGTTCAGACCGTAGCGACGGTTAAAGAACTAATGGAGCGGGTTTTGATCACCCATTAACGCCAAATCTGGCAGGACAGATCTTAAGGGGCCGCAGTTCTCTGCGGCTTTCTTTTACTGAAAGTGCGGGCTAAGAAGAGCTTAAGCGTAAGGAGGGGAAGAAATTGAGTGATGGCCAACTGCTGGACCGCATCCCTCCCCAGAATTTGGACGCGGAGCGTTCCACCCTCGGGGCGATGTTCTTAGAGAAAGAGGCTATTTTCCGGGCCATGGAGATCCTGCGCCCCGATGATTTCTATAAAGATGCCCACCGGATCATCTACCAAACGGTGCTCGATCTGACCAACCGGGGGGAACCGGTGGATTTGGTGACGGTCACGGAAGAATTACGCCAGAAGAACCTTCTGGAGAAGACCGGCGGGATTACTTACCTGACAGAACTAGCCGGTTTCGTCCCGACAGCCGCCCATATTGAATACTATGCCCGGATCGTGGAAGAAAAGTCCCTCCTCCGCCAGTTGATTCGCGCGGCGACGGAGATTGTGACCTTGGGGTACGACGGCCAAGATGAAGTGAACAACATTATTGACCGGGCAGAGCATCTAATCTTTTCCATTGCCAACCGCCGTTCCGGGCGGACGGTGGTAAATCTGAAAAACATTTTGATCGAAACTTTCGAGCAGATCGAGAAGCTTTACGAATCCCGGGGCGCCGTCACCGGCGTGCCGACCGGCTTTAATGATCTGGACCGGTTAACCGCCGGGTTTCAACCTTCGGATCTGATTATTCTGGCCGCCCGGCCCAGTATGGGGAAGACCACCTTTGCGCTGAACATTGCGGGACACGCGGCGGTGAAGCTGAAGATCCCGGTCGTTGTCTTCAGCCTGGAGATGTCGAAGGAACAGTTGGCGATGAAACTCCTTTGCTCCGAGGCGGGGGTTGATAACCAAAGGATCCGCACGGGGAATCTCCAGGAAGAGGACTGGCCCCGTCTCTCCCATGCTCTAGGCCGTTTGAGTGAAGCGGCAATGTTCATTGACGACTCCCCCAGCTTATCGGTGCTGGATGTCCGGGCCAAGGCCCGCCGGATTAAAGCCGAATCCGGTTTGGGTTTGATTATCATCGATTATCTTCAGTTGATGCAAGGACCGAAAAGGATTGAGAACCGCCAACAAGAAGTCTCGGAGATCTCCCGGGGCCTCAAGGCGCTGGCCCGGGAGCTTTCGGTGCCGGTGATCGCCCTTTCCCAGCTATCCCGGGCGGTGGAACAAAGGCAGAATAAACGGCCAACCTTGTCCGATCTCCGGGAATCCGGTTCGCTGGAGCAAGACGCGGATCTGGTCTGCTTCCTGTACCGGGAAGATTATTATGAACCGGAGACCGAGAAGAAAAACATTACCGAGTTTATTTTGGCCAAACACCGGAACGGGCCGCTGGGGACGGTTGAATTCCTCTTCCAAAAAGAGTATAGTAAGTTTATGAGTTTGGAAAGGTTCCGTAAACCGGAGAACTAAAGGAGGCGCCAGTTTGACCCCCGCGGAGATTGTCATTATTGCCGACGGTGACGCCCCGGCGTGTTGTACGGAAGCGCTAGATCTGAAAACGCAGATCAAATATCTGGCCCAAGGCCTCAGTCTGGCCTACGGGCCCCAACTGACGGTGGAATTTCTGGATCTTTGCCGGACGCCCGATCACCCTTTGGTCCGGCGTGCACGGGCGGAGGGACGGAAGTTCCCGCTCCTCCTCTTTAACGGAGAGGTTAAGTTTGAAGGGGGAATTCCCCTGCTGGCGTTAAAGACGCTTCTGGAGCGGACCGGGATCTTTCCCCGGGCATAAGGATGAGGAAGATAAAAATAACCGGGACGGGTAAAATAATAATCAACAAGCTTTGGTTTGACAAGCAAATGGCAGTTATTAAATGGCATTGTTGAAATAAGGAGGGGATTTGGGTTGAAAAGAAACACCCCTTTATTTTGGATTGCCCTCTTGTTGGGACTGGCCGTTCTTTTCCTCTTATTGGTTTACCCGGGGTATCTCCGCCGGAAGGAGGCCCCGCCGGAAAACCCGCCGGTCCCCGATCTGACCGGCCGCGAGCGGGAACTGGAAGTGACCCTCTTCTTCCCCAACCAGGAGTATATTCAAACCGGACGGGCCGATCTGCCAATGCTAAAAGAAGTGAAGCGGACGGTGGAGGCCAACGATGAGAACCTGGTCGCCAAGGTCCTGGCCGAGCTACGGAAGCCACCGGCGGCGGAAGGCTTCGCCACCGCCCTCCATGACGAACTGAAGATCCGGGCTGCCCGGCGGGAAGGCCGGCGGGCTTACGTCGATTTTTCCAGTGAAAACCTTTTTGGGGGTTCCCTCCAGGAAACCTTGCTCGTCCACCAGATTGTTTGGACCTTAACCGCCCTCCCCGGGATTGACGAGGTTCAATTCCTGGTTGAAGGGGAAAAACGGGAAAGCCTGATGGGGCATATCTCCACCGATGAACCCCTTCGTCCCGACCAACTGTAAACCGGACTGTTGAAAAAGAAGCCTCTTTCCCGACGGGAGGAGGCCTTTCTTTATTATGGAAAAGAACCCTATTCAAAAGGGAATTTTTCCGCTATAATTAAAAGTAGCTCCTATGAGTTGCTAATAAGAAAGGAAGCGTTCTTCCTTCGTCTCCCGATTTTGTCTTGGGTTTATCTTGTTTACCTTAAGAAGCGGAGGAAGCGCCTGCCGCCAATTCCTGGATAAAGGGATGAGAAGATGAGTGGAAAACGACTGGATAAAAAAGCGCGCCACCAGACTTTACTCCGCAAGTTGGAAGCAAATCCGCTCCTCACCGATGAGCAACTGGCGAAGGAGTTGGGCGTCAGTATCCAGACCATTCGTCTGGACCGTTTAGCTCTTGGTTTGCCTGAACTGAAAGAAAGGGCCAAAAGTATTGCTTCCCGGGCTTTGAGTGGGGAGAACCATCCGGCCAGTTTGGAAGTGGTCGGGGAGTTACTCTACTGTGAACCGGGGGTCGGTGGCCTCTCGCGGATGGTGGCCGAACCGGCGATGAGCCTGACCCGTTACAACGTCATCCGGGGGCATTACCTTTTTGCCCAGGCCAATTCTTTAGCGGTCGCAGTGGCCGACGCCCCCCATGCCTTGACGGGATCGGCCCGGGTGGAGTTTTCCCGTCCGGTCCAAGCGGGACAAGTCCTGATCGCCCGGGCCCGGGTCCTGGAAAGAAGGGGACGCCGCTTTATCGTGGAGGTAGTGACCCGGGTCGACGAACAAGAAGTTTTTCAAGGTAAATTCTTGATCCTCGCGTTAGACGAGAAATATCTGACCGAAGGAAATCTGGGTTTGGAAAAGGAGACCGACAGGAGGGAAAAGAATGATTAAATCACGGGTTCCCGCGTTGTTAGGGATTAAGTATCCGGTGATCCAAGGAGGAATGGCTTGGTTGGCCACGGCCGAGTTGGCCGCCGCGGTGGCCAACGGAGGCGGGTTGGGATTGATCGCGGCCGGAAGCGCGCCCGGGGACTGGGTGCGGGAACAGATCCGGAAGGCGCGGACGCTGACGGACAAACCCTTCGGGGTGAATGTGATGCTGCTCTCTCCCTATGCCGATGAAGTGATCCAGGTGGTGATCGAAGAAAAGGTTCCGGTGGTGACTACAGGGGCGGGGAACCCCGGGAAATACATGACGGCATTAAAAGAGGCCGGGACCAAGGTGATTCCGGTGGTTAACTCGGTCTCCCTGGCGAAGCGGCTGGAGAAAACCGGAGTCGACGCGGTGATCGGAGAAGGAATGGAAGCCGGCGGACACATCGGGACAGAGACGACGATGACCCTCATCCCCCAACTGGCCGATGCGCTGGAGGTGCCGGTCATCGCGGCTGGCGGGATTGCCGACGGGCGGGGCATGGCCGCCGCTTTTCTCCTGGGGGCGGAAGGGGTTCAAGTCGGAACCCGCTTTATCTGCGCCGAAGAATGTATTGTCCATGCGGCTTATAAAGAGATGGTTTTAAAGGCGACGGACCGTTCGACGGTGGTTACCGGCCAAAGCACGGGACATCCGGTCCGGGTCCTTAAAAATAAGTTTGCCCGCCGGTTCCTGGCGGCGGAGGAGGAAGGCGTTTCCCCCGCCGAATTGGAAACAATGGGAGCCGGGCGGTTGGCCGCCGCCTTCCAAGGGGACGTGGAAGAAGGCTCGGTCATGGCCGGACAGGCGGCCGCTTTGGTCCACCGGATTGAACCGGCGGCGGCAATCATCGCGGAAATGGTCGGACAGTGCCAAACTTTGCTGGGGGACCGTTTTGGCGAGGCCTAAGGGAGAAGGTGAAGAAGTGAGAGCCACCGATCCGATCATCTACAATCTGGAGCAAGCCTTAGCCGAGGGCGCTTGCCCGGTATGCCACTGCTTGGCAACGGCCACCACCCGTTCTTTAACCAATTTGCTTTATGAGTTTGTCAACGATCCATTAACCAGGGACCGTCTCCGCGCCAGCGGCGGGTTCTGCCGGGATCATTCCTGGGCCCTCCAACAAATGGGCGATCCTTTGGCCCACTCCATCATCTATGCCGATTTGATCGGCGGTTTCTGTGCCGGACTTCAGGAACTGGCGGCGTCCCGGAACGGACGCTCCTCCTTTCCGGCGGAGATGGAACAGCCCTGTCCGGTTTGCCGGGAAGAAAGCGAAACCCAAAAACGGTATGTGGAAGGGTTATTGGCGGCTGTCCATGAAAGCAACTTCCGGGAAAAATACCGGAAGCAGGGATTTTTATGCCGGCCGCATTTCCGGGCGGTATACAGCCAAGCCCGGAGCAATGAAGTCCGATCTTTCCTCGCCGAGGTCCAGTTGGAACGGTTATCCCACTTAAACTCCGAGCTTAAGGAGTTTATCCGGAAATCCGATTACCGTTACGCCGGAGAACTCCCCGGAACCGAGCGTGATGCTTGGATTCGTGCAGTCCGGTTCTGGGTCGGCGCTTCTGATCTGAAAATAAATAAGTAGACGCCCCTATTGGATACTGTTCGTGAAAGCAGAAGGGTGAAAATCGATCTAAATAGCAATCTCCACCGGGGCAGAATGGTGTTTCCTTGCTCCAATAAATTTCTTCGAGTATTCTAAGAGCTCAGCTCCGGTTGAAAGCGGGCAACCGCTTTATGATTCCTCCTGAACCAAAAGTGGCGCGCGACCTCCCTGTCGCGCGGCCCGCTTTCAACCTGCGTTTCGCTAAGAATACTTACGAAGAAATTCAAGTCGCCGGAGAACACCATTCTGCTCCGGCTGGGTAAGTACTGGTCAAGAAGCTAAGTGAGTCTATAAGCACCGAAGGCTTTTTAATAGCTTAACGAAAAAACCAAAAAAACGGCCCCGTACTGCGGGGCCGTTTTTTTATTCTATTTAAAAAGTTACACCATGCCAATTACCGCAGGAGAAGCGGCGCGATGGTCAAGGCGACGATCTCCACCAGCTTAAAGAGGATGTTTAAGCTGGGGCCGGCCGTATCCTTGCAGGGATCACCGACGGTGTCGCCGATAACGGCGGCGGCATGGGCCGGGGAATTCTTCCCGCCGAAGTTACCGGCTTCAATATACTTTTTGGCGTTATCCCAGGCGCCGCCGGAATTGGCCAGGAAGAGAGCCATCAGCATTCCGGTCAAGAGGGAGCCGCCCAGGACACCGGCGAGGGCTTCCTTACCCAGGATAAAACCGATCACGACGGGAACAATCAAGGCGACCAGACTGGGGAAGATCATCTCTTTCAAAGCTACCCGGGTGGAAATATCCACACAACGGGCATAATCGGGTTTGGCCTTTCCTTCCCGCAACCCGGGGATCTCCCGCATTTGCCGGCGGACTTCTTCAATCATATAACCGGCGGCCCGCCCGACGGCATCCAGGGCTTGGGCAGAGAAGAAGAAGGGCAAAACTCCACCGATAAAGAGTCCGATGATGACATAGGGCGATAAGAGATCAATGGCCTCTAGCTTGGCGGCGCTGGCGTAAGCGGCAAAGAGGGAAAGCGCGGTGAGGGCGGCCGCCGAGATATCAAACCCTTTAGTCACCGCCGCCATCGAGTTGCCGACGGAGTCCAAGGTATCCGTAACTTCCCGGACATGTTCCGGAAGACCGGCCATCTCCGCGATCCCTCCGGCGTTATCGGCCACCGGGCCGTAGGCGTCAACGGCAATGGTAATCCCCGAAATCGACAGCATGGAGACGGCACTCAAGGCCAGGCCGAAAAAGCCACCAAACCGGTAGGCAACCAGAACGGCGGCTGCGGTGATCAGGATGGGTAAAACCGTCGATTTCATCCCAATGGCGATCCCGTCGATAATTGTGGTCGCCGCGCCGGTTTGGGCGGACGAAGCCAGGAAGCGGACGGGTTTTTTCTCGTCGGAGGTATAATACTCCGAAGCAAGGCCCACCAGTAAACCGGCGACCGGACCAACCATAACCGCCCAGAAGAGAGAGAGATCTTTTAAGTAAAACTTGGCGAAGAAGACACCGCCAAGCACGGCTAAGGCGCAGGTCACATAGTTTCCGTTGTTAATCGCCGTATAAGCATTGTGGCTTCGGCGCATTTTAATGAAGTAGATACCGAGGACGGAAGCCAAAACTCCGATCGCGAAGAGAAGGACCGGACCGACGATGGCTTTTAGACCATAACGGGCCGTTAAGGTCGTACCGATGGTCATCGCCGCCACCATAACTTCGGCCTCACTCTCGAAGAGATCCCCGCCCATTCCACAGACATCGCCGACGTTGTCACCGACGTTGTCAGCGATGACCGCCGGGTTTCGCGGGTCGTCTTCGGGAATTCCCTCTTCAACTTTACCAACAAGATCAGCGCCGACATCGGCGGCTTTTGTATAGATACCGCCGCCAAAACGGGCGAACAGCGCCACTAAAGAAGAACCCAAACCATACCCGGTGAGTAACTCAGGATCAGGGAAGATTAGATATAAGAGCGTGATCCCAATTAAATTTAGGCCAACAACGGTTAAACCCATGATTGCCCCGGCTGGAAAGGCAATTTGTAAAGCTTCGGCCGCGCCTTTTTCCGCGGCATGGGCGGTGCGAACGTTCGCCAGCGTGGCGGCGTTCATCCCAATTAGCCCGGCCAGCAAGGAAAAGAGGGCGCCGATTAAGAAGGTCACTACTGTGGCAAGGCCGAGGGTGAAATAAAGGATCGGGGTTGCAACAAGCAAAACCCAGGCGACACTGGTGTATTCCCGGCGGATGAAAGCAAAAGCGCCCGTGCGGATGGCATGATGGATCTCTTGCATCTTCTCGTTTCCGGGGTCCGCCTTTTTGATACTACGGTAGTAGGACCAGACAACTAGTAAGGTAACAATCCCCACCAGCGGGACTACCCAAAACAAGTCAGACCAAAACGACATTTTTCCACCTCCAACAATAATTGCTGCTTTGCCAGGTAGTCGCTCACGCCGGTTGCCGCAAGGGCGATTCCAGCCAAGAAAATCTAAAGCCGGGTGAGTCGACAAGCATCGAAAGTATTTCCTAGGTAGGGCTATGGATTCCGCTAGAACATTCTTGATTAGGTCAAAAAATCCTACTAATTCTAAGTTTCTAAAGGGTTAACAAGCAAGGGCGGCTATTTTGAGTATAGGATTTCCGAAAAAGGACACAAAAAAAGCCCCCAAACAATGGGGGTTAATTTCCTTTTGGTGCCGAAGGCCGGACTCGAACCGGCACGCTTTTTAGGGCGGTAGATTTTGAGTCTACTGCGTCTGCCAATTCCGCCACTTCGGCAGTGATCTACTTCCTCCATTGTAGCAAAGAAGGTGGTCGATGTCAAGGAGTTTAAAATACCGCAAAAAGGGAAACATAGGATTATTTAATTTAGGCGAAAGGACGACACGAAAGCTTTAAAAAAAGGCGGGTTTACCGCCTAAAGACATCGATTCAGTTAATGATCCGGATGGATTCACTTGAGAGATGGGATGGCCTTTGGTGCGGAAAAGGCCGAAGCAAGTATTGGTCGTCGGAGAAATGAGGTTTAATTCGGTGGTTAAACTCATTTCTTCAGTATTAGGATATTCCGTCCGCGTAAAATGGTCCCAAGCCAAAGGCCTTATTTTTTCCTTTCCCATTTCACATCGGCAAGGCCGTTTAAGGCCGTGGTAAACTTCACCCGGTATTTCTCCGGAATTTTGGCGACCAGGCGGACTGCCGCTCCGAAATCTTGGGACAGGAGTTCACCTTCGTAATTGTGGAGCAAGTGGTTGATGATGGGTAATTGAGGGTAGGTAACTTCAAGGGTTAGGGTGAACGTGGGTAAAAGAATGGTTCGTCCGGCAGCGATTAGGGTTTGCAGGGCCGTTCCGTGGTAGGCATCGATTAAGCCCCTGACCCCAAGTTTTTTCCCGCCAAAATAACGGGTGACCACCACTACGGTGTTGGTCAACTCCTGTTGGAGCAGAGCGTTTAAAATCGGCCCTCCGGCCGTTCCCGACGGTTCGCCCTGGTCGCTATAGTAGGTCAAGGGGTGCTCCCCAAAGCCGATCCGGTAGGCAAAGCAATTATGGGTGGCTTGCGGATGCTTCCGGGTTTTGATGTGAGCGACAAAATTCTGCGCTTCCTCGGCATTATCGACTGGGGCGACCTGGCCAATAAAGCGTGAGCGTTCGATCCTTTGTTCCCAGGTCCATTCCCGGGCCACGGTGTAATAGACTGGTTCCATAGCTCCTCCCAATGAACAGTGCTTTAATCTGCATTCCACAGAGCAAGGGTGTTTTCCTTTTCCCGCCCTCCGTTATTTTCTGATCAGTGCCTTTGTTCCAACCGGAATGAAACCGTAAAACCCCTCCATTTTCTAGAGTACATATAAGGTGGAAACGGGGTAAGCTCGTTGCGGGGGAAATAATTGGGGAAAAAGGAGCCCTAACAATTGCCGCAATGGAATTGACTTTTCATAGATAATGAGCTAAAATAAACAAAAAATTATTAAATCAAGATTTGGCGAGGAAAGGACGAGTAGTGCGGGCACGGGTAGCAGAGAGTCTCCGGTTGGTGGGAAGGAGATTACTACGACCGGCATGAAGATCAGCCTGGAGCCTCCGGGCCGAACCAGAAGTAAGTCCGGACGGAACGCCACCGTTAGCAGGCGGCTGAAGTGGGTGGGAATCTTGCCCGATGGAGGTCAAAGCAGGAAATCCAGAGCCTCCGGGTTTTGCGATCCCATCAAATTGGGTGGTACCACGGTTAATAAGCCGTCCCTTTGCGGACGGCTTTTTTATTTATAATTTCTCAGGTGAGATCGTCCATTGTTACTGATGATTGTCCATCGTTACCGATGAAGGTATTTTATATTGCTTAAAATTAAAGGTTTTCATTTTGGGGAAAGGAGTTTTACCAATGGGTGGAAAGTTTCGTGAAGTAGATGTGAAAAGTCCCGCCAGCCGACGGGAAGAGGAGATTTTGAAGCAATGGTCGGCTCAGGATATGGTTAAACTCAGCGTTACGGAACGGGAAGGGGCGCCCAAGTTTATCTTCTACGAAGGGCCGCCGACCGCTAACGGCCGGCCGGGGATCCACCATGTCCTCGCCCGGACCATTAAAGATACGGTTTGCCGCTACAAGACCATGGAAGGCTACCAGGTAAACCGGAAGGCCGGGTGGGACACCCATGGCTTGCCGGTGGAGATTGAAGTCGAGAAGATGTTGGGGCTCTCTTCGAAACAGGAAATTGAAAAATACGGGATCGAGCGCTTTAACCGGCACTGCCGGGAGTCGGTCTTCACCTACGAAAAAGAATGGCGGCGGATGACCGAACGGATCGGGTACTGGATCGATCTGGATCATCCCTACATCACCTTGGATAACGATTACATCGAAACCGTCTGGTGGATTTTGCAGAAATACTTTGACGCCGGTTTAATCTATGAGGGCCATAAGATCATGCCTTACTGTGCCCGGTGCGGGACTCCGCTGGCTTCCCACGAAGTTTCCCTGGGTTATAAGGAAGAAACGATTAACTCCATCTATGTCCGGATGAAGGTGGCCGGGAAGGATAACGAGTACTTCCTGGTTTGGACGACCACCCCCTGGACCCTCCCGTCCAACGTGGCGTTGGCGATTAACCCGGCTTTCACCTATGTGAAAGCCCGGCGCCCCGACGACGACCGGGTTTATATCCTGGTGCGGGAGCGGGTGGCGGCCGTCCTGGGGAAGGATGCCGAAATCATGGAAGAGTTTAAAGGGGAGACCCTGCTTGATCTGGAGTATGAGCAACTCCTTCCCTTCCTGCAAGCGGAAGGGCCGGCTTTCCGGGTTTACGGCGCTGATTTCGTCTCCACGGAAGACGGGACCGGCATCGTCCATATCGCCCCCGCCTTCGGGGAAGACGACTACCAATTGGGGCGCAAGTACAACCTCCCGGTCCTCCAACCGGTGGACAAGGAAGGTAAATTTACGGCGGAGGTGCCCCTCTGGGCCGGCCGTTTTGTCCGGGAGACCGATAACGACATTACCGACCACCTGAAGGCGGAAGGGAAACTCTTTAAGAAAGAGCGGATCACCCACTCCTATCCCTACTGCTGGCGGTGTGATACGCCCCTCCTCTATTACGCCCGGAAATCCTGGTATATTGAGGTGACCAAGTATAAAGACCGTTTGATCGCCAATAACAACAAGATCAAATGGTATCCGGAGCACGTGGGGAAAGGCCGCTTTGGCAATTGGCTGGAGAACCTGATCGACTGGTCGCTGTCGCGGGACCGTTACTGGGGCACGCCTTTGAATATTTGGCGCTGTGAGGGCTGTGGGCGGCTGACTTCCATTGGTTCCCGGCAGGAGCTGGCCGACCGGGCGCTGGAACCGGTGGACCCGGCCACCATGGACCTCCACCGCCCTTACATTGACGAGATTCATTTACGTTGTGAATGTGGCGGCCGGATGACCCGGACTCCGGAGGTCATCGATTGCTGGTTTGATTCCGGTTCCATGCCTTACGCCCAGTGGCATTACCCCTTTGAGCATAAGGATGATTTCGAAAAACTTTTCCCGGCCGACTTTATCTGTGAGGGGATCGACCAGACCCGGGGCTGGTTCTACTCGCTCCTTTCCATCTCCACCTTCCTCTTTGACCAGCCGGCCTACAAGAGTGTGCTCGTCAACGACCTGGTCTTGGATAAAAACGGCCAAAAGATGTCCAAATCCCGGGGGAATGCGGTCGAACCCTGGTGCTTGTTGGAGAAATACGGCGCCGATGCCACCCGCTGGTATCTGCTGGCCGTTTCCCCGCCCTGGATGCCGACGCGCTTTGACGAAGAAGGGCTAAAAGAGGTCTATTCCCGCTTCTTCGGGACCCTCATAAACGTCTATTCCTTCTTTACGCTCTATGCCAACATCGACGGGGCCGATCCGGAAGCCTATGATCTACCGGTGGCGGCCCGGGAAGAGATTGACCGCTGGCTCATCTCCCGCTTTAATTCCCTGACCAAACAGATCCGGGAAGACATGGCGGTTTATGAACTGACCAAAGTGGTCCGGGCCATCCAAAGCTTTGTGATTGACGACCTTTCCATCTGGTACGTCCGGCGGACCCGGGAACGGTTCTGGGGGCCGGAGATGAATGAGAATAAAAAGGCTGTCTACCGCACTTTATGGGAAGTGCTGGTCGGGGTG
>JAAYHY010000053.1 GCA_012735135.1 Bacillota bacterium
CTGATGCGGGTGAGATCTGGCAGACCAGTCCGGTTAAGAAAGAGGCTAAAAGACTGTTTGAAATGATGGATCTGAAGCTTCCGCCCAATATTTATGCTTTGAAGCCGTCTACCGAGACATAGTAACTACTGGTTTTCAAGGTCCAATAGGGGTAAATCCTTGTTGGATAAGGTTTTGCGCGCTTTTTTTGTTCCTACTTACTGTTCAACACCAGTCTTATCAAAATAAAAATCTTTTTGGCCGGTCATTCCAGAAAAACAGCCGCTGGAGGGGAGAAAGCACCGGGCATGCCCATAGCAGATTGGGCAGGGATTTGGACCCGCCTGAAGAAGAAATCCTTACAACGCCAAAAGCTTTAACAGGATTGTTATTGTAAAAAGGATCCGCTTATAGTAATTCACTCTAAGAGTGAGGTGGTTTTTTGTGAGGAAAACAAAGATCATATGTACATTAGGACCGGCCGTGGATGATGAGAAAACATTAAGGGAGCTCATGGTAAATGGGATGGATGCGGCGCGGATCAATTTTTCCCACGGCTCTCATGAAGAGCACAAACAGAGGGTGGAAAGATTTAAAAAGGTAAGAGACAGCCTAAAACTACCGATTCCTCTGCTCCTTGATACGAAGGGGCCGGAGATTCGCACGGGCAAGTTTGAGCATGGCGAAATCGTGCTAAAAAAGGGAGACCGGTTTATTCTCACCAACGAAGAGGTGATCGGGGACCATACGAAATGCTCGGTAACGTACAAGGACTTATATAAGGATGTTAAAGAATATGGCCGGATTTTGCTTAACGATGGGTTGATTGAACTTTTGATTGAAAAGATCCAAGGCGGCGAAATCCATTGTCTGGTCCAAAACGGGGGAATTGTGAAGAACAATCAAGGCATAAATGTCCCTGATGCCAATATCAATTTGCCTTCGTTAACGCCCCAAGATATTCAGGATATCCTCTTCGGGATCGAAAACGATTTTGATTTTATCGCCGCCTCCTTTGTACGGAGACCCTCCGACGTTACCAATATCAGAAAAATCCTGGAGGAACATGGCGGAAGCGAGATCAAAATAATCGCGAAAATTGAAAACCGGCAGGGGATCGAGAATTTCGATGAGATCTTAAAGGTAGCCGACGGAATCATGGTAGCCCGCGGGGACTTGGGAGTCGAAATTCCCGTTGAAGAAGTGCCGATTGTTCAAAAGGTATTGATCGAAAAATGCTACCGCTACGGAAAACCGGTGATTATAGCAACCCAGATGTTGGAATCGATGGTTAGAAACCCCAGACCCACCAGGGCGGAAGCCAGTGATATTGCTAATGCTATTTATGATCGGACCAGCGCCATTATGCTTTCGGGGGAAACGGCGGCCGGGGAATATCCCCTCGAAAGTTTGATTACCATGGGCAAGATTGCGGAAAAGGCGGAGAAGGCGTTGGATTATTGGGCTGCTTTTTCTAATACCGAGTATGAGTTAATGGGAAGTGTAACCAATGCGATTAGTCATGCCACTTGCACAACGGCAAAAGATTTAAATGTGGCGGCCATTGTTGCATTTACGCAGTCGGGCCATACGGCAAGGATGATTTCACGCTTTCGCCCTGCTTGTCCAATCATCGCCATCACACCTGTGGAAAAGGTCCGCCGTCAACTGGCTTTGTCTTGGGGGGTGATCCCCTTACGCGTAGATGATGTTTTTACGGCCGACGACTTATTTGAGATCGGTGAGCGGAAAGCCTTCGAATCCGGCTATGTGCAAAAGGGAGACTTGATCGTAATCACAGCGGGTGTTCCGATTGGGGTCAGCGGGACGACGAACACCATGAAGGTAAATATGGTCGGGGCGGATTTGGCATAGCTGGCCGATGCTCTCGGCGCCCTTTTCCGATTGGACGTTCGCCCCGAAAAAACCACCGAGAAATTGCCCTTGACATCCTGTCAGTACCTGTGGTAATATAGTTTTTGCAAGAGCAATGAGCGGAAGTAGCTCAGCGGTAGAGCATCGCCTTGCCA
>JAAYHY010000054.1 GCA_012735135.1 Bacillota bacterium
ATATAAGGATGAAAGGAGGTATAGTCGGGGTTGCGGATCCGGGCCACGGTCATCGGCACCCCGCTTTGCTTCGCCGTCATACAGGCAATCATGTTTAACTCATCATGTTCGGTGACGGCAAGCAGAATATCGACGTTTTTAATGTCCACCGCTTCCAAAATCCGCGCGCTGGCCCCGTTTCCGGCCACCGTCATCACATCCAGGGTGGCCGCCGCCGCTCTTAAAACCTCCTGGTCTTTATCGATAATGATCACATCATGGCCTTCTTCGGAAAGGGCCTTCGAGATGTTATAACCAACACGGCCGAGACCGACCACGACAATCCGCATTTTCGCTTCCCCCAGTAAAGATAATTACCCCAAATTGTGCCGGGATCAATTATTCCATTCACCAATTATATAATTGGCTTTTCAATTTTGAAATACGCTTTATTATAAGATCACTTTCCCCGAAAAAGCAACCTAAACCAAAAAAGGACCCCCCTGTGGCCAGGGGGCTCCTGGTAGAAAATACTCCATAAGTGGTGGCCCTCGTTCAACCCGGAGTGAGCCTTAGAATTCCCATGAATTAAATTCTTCTCTACGCTCAAACGTCCGGTAACCAACGAAAGCAACTGCAAGAAGATCTTTGGGCGCGGGTCTTCAGATCCTTTCCACCTTCAACCCGGCGGGGTACCCGTTAATATCCCATTCGGTAAAGTCGTCCCCTTGCCCGGTCACTTGTTCAATGGCGACCGCCAGGGTTTCTTCGCAAATATAGTCTTGGTAAGCCCCGATCGCGGCTGTCACTTCCGGACCGGCCCAGTAA
The DNA here is from genome assembly GCA_012735135.1 of Bacillota bacterium. Lineage (GTDB taxonomy): Bacteria > Bacillota > UBA4882 > UBA10575 > UBA10575 > Capillibacterium. The sequence continues at coordinate 808 of JAAYHY010000054.1, forward strand.
GTGATCTTAATCCGGTCGGTCAATTCATACTGGGCGGTTTTCCGCATATTCTGCACTTTCGAGACGATCTCCCTGGCCAGTCCTTCGTCAATCAAGGCCTGGGTTAAGGTGGTATCAAGGACCACGTAGTTCTCCCGGTCGGCCTCCAGAGTATAACCGGACCGGTCTTCGGTGCGGATCTCCAAATCCTCGGCGGTGAGTTCCACCCGGTTGCCGTCCAGGTCAAAGCCGAGTTTACCCTCTTCCCGCAAGGTCCGGACCAAAGCCGCCGCTTCGCCGGTGGCCAAAGCCTGGCTAATCTGCTTCATCAGCCGTCCGTACTTGGGTCCCAACACCGCAAAGTTGGGTTTGACGGTATATTGGACATACTCGTCGGGGGAGTCCACATAGATGATCTCTTTGACGTTGAGCTCTTCTTTGACCAGGCCTTCCATGGGTTTTAAGCGCGCTTCGATCTTTTTGTCCACTCGTAACACCGAAAGGGGCTGCCGCACTTTAATCTGGACCTTATTCCGGGCGGCCCGCCCTAAAGAAACCAGGTCGATCACCAAACCCATATGGTTTTCCAGTTCGGTATCGATCAAGGCCGGATCGGCCTCCGGGTAGTACTCCACATGGACGGAGGGTTTCTTGGCAGCCCCTTGGACCAGGTTCTGATAGATCTCCTCGGCCAGGAAGGGGGCGAAGGGCGCCATTAATTTGGCCACCCCGACCAGCACTTCCCATAAAGTCCGGTAGACGGCTTTTTTATTCTCATTCATTTCCGGACCCCAAAACCGTTCCCGGGTCCGCCGGACATACCAGTTGGAAAGATCATCGATCACAAAGGTTTGAATCGCCCGGACCACTATGGTCAATTCATAAGCCGCCATGTCTTCCCGGATCTGTTTGGTCACCGAATTAAAACGGGAGATGAGCCAACGGTCAATCTCCTCCCGGGCGGCAACCGGGAGATCATAGTTTTCCGGGTCGGCCCCGTCGATGTTGGCGTAGAGGGTGAAGAAGGAATAGACGTTTAAAAGGGTCCCAAAGAAGCGGGAATATACTTCCTTTAGCCCTTCTTCGTCAAAGCGCGTCGGCATCCATGGCGGGTAAACGGCCAGCAGATACCAGCGGGTGGCATCGGCGCCGTATTTCTCCAACAAGCTCCAGGGTTCGACCGCATTCCCCCGGGATTTGGACATCTTTTGGCCGTTTTTATCCAAGACCAGGTCGTTGACGAGCACACTCTTGTAGGCCGGCTGGTCAAAGAGGAA
>JAAYHY010000055.1 GCA_012735135.1 Bacillota bacterium
AACCACATTGGCCGGCATTTCCTCAACCAAATCGGCCGCATCATCGATATAAAGCTCACTGATGACTTCCTGAAGTTCGGTATCGGAAAAGCTTTGGATTAAGTGGTGTTGCAGGTCGCTGTCCATCTCGACAAAGGTTTCGGCGGCCACATCCTTCGGTAATAACCGAAAAACCGGCGGCTGACTCTTCTCCGGCAATTCACTGAAGAGCGCCGCGATGTCCACCGGCTGCATGGTGGAAAGAACCTCTTTTAACTGTTTATACTTTTTTCCCTGAATCAGGGTGAGGACGGTTTTTTTAAGGTTAACGCTCTTCTTCTCCGTCATCCGCTTCTCTTCCTTACTTTTGCTTAAAGTACGAACCGGCTCACAACCTAGGGTCGCTCTGAACAAGCCACGACTACAAACATGGCCTTTGATTTCCCACTGCTTTATTTTTTGCCAACATAAACCGGATCTTCCGTCCTTTTGTCCCGTACCTTTTTACTCCTTCGAAAATCCTCACATTGCCCGACCCTCGTCACTTGCATTTTCTCTTCTTTTAATTAGCACAAACAGGATAATGAAAGACAGGTCAAGAAGAATAACAAATGGTTAAATTTATCAAACAGGAATTTCCTTGACAATGATGGTATAATAATTTAAACTCAACGTTTAAGTATAATATTTATTACCGGTAAAAGGCAGGGACGAAACGTGCAAATTCCGTTCTTTTCCCCCCGGAAACCGGCCGCCACCCCGTACCAACAAGAGTTTTTCCTCGGGTTCCGTGACGGTTTCCCCATCGCTTTAGGCTATATTCCGGTCTCCTTTGCCTTCGGTTTACTGGCGGTCAAAGGCGGCCTTCCGGCGTGGGTTGCCACCCTGATTTCCCTTACCAATTTAACTTCGGCCGGTCAGTTCGCCGGCACCAACCTGATCCTGGCCGGCGCTTCCCTTCTGGAGATCACCTTTACCACCCTCATCATTAACCTGCGTTATTTATTAATGTCCCTCTCGTTGGCCCAAAAGCTGGCGCCCGGTCTTACCTTCAGAGAACGCAGCCTCATGGCCTTCGGGATCACCGACGAAACCTTCGCCGTTGCTTCCGTAGCGCGGGCGGAGATTTCCTTCCCGTATATGTTGGGACTGATCACCGGTCCCTACCTTGGTTGGGGAACGGGCACTCTTTTAGGCGGCCTTGTCTGTACCCTCCTCCCCGCCAATCTCCAGGAGGCGTTGGGTATTACCTTGTATGCCATGTTCATCGCCTTGGTCGTCCCCCCGGCCAAAAAATCCCGGGCTATTTCCTTGATCATCGCTGTTGCCGTGGGCATCAGTTCGGCTCTGGCCTGGCTTCCCGGCTTGCGTCTGCTTTCGGAGGGCTGGCGGATCACCATCGCCACCATCGTCGCCTGTCTGTTCGGCGCCGCTTTCTTCCCGCGAAAGGAGGTTAGTAAGTAATGGCCAAAATCCTCCTGGCGGTCGCGCTGATGGCGCTCGTCTCTTATTTGCCCCGGGTCTTACCCGTAGTTTTTCTGAGAAAAAAAATCAAATCCCCCTTTTTCCAGTCTTTCCTATACTATGTACCCTATGCCGTCTTGGGGGCGATGACTTTCCCCGCCATCCTCTATGCCACCGGGGATACCGCTTCTGCCTTGGTCGGTTTCACCATCGCTCTCTTCCTCGCCTTCTGTGAAAAGGGGTTAATCACCGTCGCCCTCTTTGCCGCGTTAGGAGTCTATCTTTTCCAGTTTTTCCTGGGCTAACCCGGTACGCCAAAAAAAAAGGGCTCCACGAGCCCTTTTTTTTATCCCCATTTTCCCTTCCCCATATGGCCGGCCAACTCCGCTTTAATTGCTTGTTGCAACTCATGGGCCGTTTGCGTTGCCTTCCGGAAAAGGGCGACACAGGGTGGATCCAACTCATCGGCGAGACCGACCGCCGCCACTTTTTTTACTTCCTCCAGTAAAGCAAGGAGCTGGACATGACAGTGGTTGGTTTTCCGCGCCCTTTCAATTAAAGCGCTCTCTTCCGCCGGAATTTCATTGAATTTCTCCGCCGCCGCATTACATTTGGGACAAAAAGTGGGGGGATTATCACCATCGTGTACATACCCACAGACACTACACCGCCATTTTTTCATTAATCTTCCTCCTCTTTTATTTGATGAAACCGGTTTTCCCCGGTTAGTCCGCGGTAAATTATATTCCCAGGACAATCCGTGACATGGCCTCGACCGCACCGCAAACAAACCCGGTCAAGCTGTTCCGTGTTAACTAAGGCGGCAGTCAGGAAAGCTTTGAGTCCTGCCATAAAAGAGACCTGTGTTTCTGGATCAAGCCGGTTCATGATTGCCGCAAGGCGCTTACGGGATTGAAAACGGGCGGTTTCCAACAGTTTGAGCCCGGCTTCGGTTAAGGCCAGTGTAACCTGTCGGCGGTCGTTTTTCGGATACTCCCGGACCACCAGCCCTTTTCTTTCCAAACGGTCAATCAATTTGGTCACTGCCGCGTTACTGATCTGCAGTCCGTCGGCCACTTCTTTGGCCAAGGGGGTTTGGTGATAATAAATAAAGCGAAGACAGCTTTCTTGGACAGGGGTTAGACTATCCTCCCCTTGAGTCAAAGGTTCGTAGATTTCTTTCTGTAAGGTCTGGAGGAATAATTTCAAGGTGAGGTCCAGTAATTCCAGATCGACCATGGCAACACAACCTTTATTAATATGGTTTAATATTATCATATTTAATTAATCCCGTCAATTCTTTTTCTCTTTACGTCGCGCGCCGTTTTTGGTTCAGTTGTCCGCTTTCAACGGAGCTGAGCTTTAGAATACACCAAGAAATAGACAGAAAGGAAACACCATCCGGTCCCGGCGGTAGTCAACATAGGTGTCCCATCAAAAAAAGGAGGCGCCGCCTCCTTTCGTTAAAGTCGTCTTCTTCTTCTACAGATAAGCCGGCGTCTTCTCCGCCGACGGTAAGGACATTCTTCCCAAGGCACCCGTGGTTCGGCATAAACAAAGGACCCGGGATAGTAGGGATCAGGCATCGGCGTCCCCGGCACGCTGGGGTAACGTTCTTTTTCCCGCGGCGGACAAGGACTGGGACTAACCACCGGTGGCTCCGGATAAGGAATAGGCATTTCTTCCCGCGGCGGGCAAGGGATGGACGGTCCGGGTAGCGTTGGGACCGGCATGGGTGGAACAACCGGTTCTTCAATCGGTGACACCACCGGACTGGGCACCGGCACACAGAGCAATTGGCCGGGGTGGATCCGGTTGGGATCGGTAATCTCCGGATTGAGCCTGAGCAAAACTTCGACCGAAACACCGAGGCGCCGGGCAATACTGAAGAGCGTATCCCCGGGGGCCACCATATAGGTCAAACCGGTCGGACAATGGGGTTCTACCGCCACGGGCAGACAAATTACTTGTCCCGGAAAGATTAAGTCGGGGTTGGTGATTTGCGGATTCGCCGCCAGTAAGGCCTCTAAAGTTACACCAAAACGCCGGGCAATTTGGAATAGGGTGTCGCCCTGGACCACGGTATAGGCTGCTCCCGGGCAATGGGGCACCGGCGGCATGGGCGGCGCCGTCATGAGCGGGACACAAATAACCTGGCCGGGGAAGATTAAGTCCGGATTGGGAATTTGTGGGTTGGCCGCGATTAAAGCCTCCAGAGAGACACCAAAACGTTGCGCAATCAAGAACAAGGAGTCACCGGTCACCACTGTATATAATTGCCCTTGGGGACAAAAAGGCGGAGCCGGAGGAGTATGGTGGCTTCCCCCTTCCATTTCGTCCTTGACGAACATTCTTCTCCCTCCTCAACGCAAAACTTTAACTTTACACATCGCTCTGCTTTCTACTGCTTCCATTAAGAACGCAAACACAGCAGAAGATCAGCTTCCAATTTAGCATATTCGTAAGAAGACTATTTGTCCCCGGGCGGAAAGTATAAGTAAAGATCCCACCGGTGTGCTATAATTAAAGAAATCAGCACTTTCCAGGAGGTTATCCCATGTGCCAATCCCCTCCCCTTCGCTTAACCATCCTCCCTGCCTGGGAAGGGCGGACCGTTGAATCTGTGCTCCGGCAGGAGTTTCATTTGTCCCGCCGGCAAATTATAACCTTGAAAAAAAACAACGGTCTTTTCCTGGGTGGAAAACCGGTGCGTGCCAAAACCATTTTGCAAAGTTTTCATAGCGGAAAGGAACTGTTAATCCGGTTCCCCCTCCCACCCCCGCCAACGCTCAGCGGGGAAAAGATCAACTTCTCCATCGTTTACGAAGATCCCGACCTTATCGTCGTGAATAAACCCGCCGGTCTGCTCGTCCATCCGGTCCGTTATCATCTCACCGGGACGTTAACTAACGCCTTAATCTATCATTGGCAATCCAAAGGGGAACGGGCCGCCGTTCACCCGGTTCACCGCTTAGACCAGCCGACTTCCGGAATCCTCTTAATTGCCAAAAGTTCCTGGGCCCACCAGCAGTTATCCCTGGAACTCCAGCGGGGTGAGATTAACCGGCTCTATCTGGCGGTAACAAACGGAGTTCCCCCGAAAGGAAGCGGTCTGATTAATGCGCCTATTAAAAAGGGAACGGTAGGTATCAAGCGGATAATCTCTCCCGACGGACAACCGGCCCTCACCCGTTACCGGGTCATTCGCCGGACCGACCGGTCGGCTCTTCTCTTGGTCAAACTCATTACCGGACGCACCCATCAGATCCGGGTCCATTTCGCCTCCTTGGCGGCGGCATTATGGGGTGATCCCCTCTATGGCCGGGCCGATCCGGCTTTCCCCCGGCCGGCCTTGCATGCCGTAGGACTTAGTTTCCGCCACCCCCGTGACCGCCGGCGCCTCAAGTTAAAGGCCCCGCTCCCCGCCGATCTGAATGAACTACTAACCACCCTTGGTTTATTGCCGGAGGATTTTGTTTAGTGGCCGAATTACTTAAGTTACTATTTGATTATATCTTTTATTCCCCAATATTTTTGAGAGGATTTTTTTCGGAAAAAGAAGAAATAATGAGGTTGGGATCTCATCCTGAATTTTAGATTATTATGAAAGGAGTTTGTCGATGATTACTACAATTGCCGGTACAATTCGCGGGTTAGTCGCGGATATGGTGGAGAAAGCCAACTCCGGTCATCCGGGGATGCCGTTGGGCGCCGCGGAGATCGCAACCGTCCTTTATGCTGAAGCTATGAAGCACGACCCCACCGACCCCACGTGGCCGGACCGGGACCGTTTCGTTCTCTCCGCCGGTCATGGTTCAGCCTTGCTTTATAGCCTGCTCCATCTTACCGGTTATCCTTTACCGATGGAAGAACTAAAGCGTTTCCGCCAACTCCACTCCAAAACCCCCGGTCATCCCGAATACTGGGAAGTTCCCGGGATTGAAACCACCACCGGTCCGCTTGGCCAAGGCCTTGCCAATGCGGTGGGGATGGCCTTAGCCGAACGGATGTTGGCCGCCCGGTTCAACCGGCCGGGACATACAATCATAGACCATTATACTTATGCCATTGCCGGTGATGGTTGCTTAATGGAAGGGGTTGCCGCCGAAGCCTGTTCGTTGGCGGGCGACCTGCAACTTGGTAAATTAATTGTCTTTTATGATGACAACGGGATTTCTATTGAAGGCTCAACCGATCTGGCCTTTAAGGAAAATGTGCCCCAACGGTTTATGGCTTACGGCTGGCAAGTGCTCCATATTGACGGCCACAATCCGGATGAAATCCTGAAAGCCATCGAAGACGCCAAAGCCGACACTGTCCGCCCGACCCTTATTGTCGCGCAAACGGAGATCGGTCACGGCAGCCCCTTGGCTGGTAACGCCGAAGTCCATGGCGCCCCCCTGGGTAAAGAGAATATTGTCGCCCTCAAGCAGACGCTCGGCTTACCGGAGGAGGAATTCTATGTCTCCACTGAAGTCTACAACTTCTTCCAGGAAAAACAGGCCCTTTGGGCAAAACGGCGTCAAGATTGGGAGGAACGTTTCGCCGCCTGGTCGGCCGCTTTCCCCGAACTAAGAGCCGAATGGGATCGGGTGATGGCGCGGAAGCTTCCGGCCGATCTGGAAACCATCCTGCCCACCTACGAAGCCGGTACCTCCTTTGCCACCCGGGACATCGGCGGTAAAGTCCTGAGCGCTTACTCCCCGAAACTCCCCGAGTTGGTTGGCGGGTCGGCCGAGCTGGCCCCTTCCACCAAAACTTATGTGGCCGGAGCCGGTGACATCAGCGGCGGTGAATACAGCGGGAAGAATCTTCACTTCGGCGTCAGGGAGCACGGGATGGGCTCCATCTTGAATGGAATGTCCCTGCACGGCGGGTTCCGGGTCTACGGTTCAACCTTCTTCGTCTTCTCCGATTATATGCGCCCGGCCATTCGCCTGTCCGCGCTGATGAAACAACCGGTGATCTACATTTTCACCCATGACTCTTTTTACGTTGGCGAAGACGGGCCTACTCACCAACCGGTTGAACACATTGAAGCCTTACGGGTCATCCCCGGGCTACGCACCATCCGTCCGGCCGATGCCAATGAAACCGCTTGGGCGTGGTTGGCCGCTTTACAGTGGACGGAGGGGCCGACGGCAATTCTCTTAACCCGGCAAAAGGTTCCGACCCTGCCCGGCACCGACCGCGAAGGTTTCATGCGGGGCGGTTATATCCTCCACGAACCGGAAGGCGGCGCTGATTTGGTGATCATCGCCACCGGTAGCGAAGTCTCCTTGGCCCTCGCCACGGCGGAAAAACTGGCCACGATGGGCAAAAAAGCCCGGGTTGTCTCCATGCCCTGCCGGGAAGTATTCTTAGCCCAAGATCCGGCTTATATCAGCAGTGTGTTAGGCCCCGACTTGCCGCGGGTAGCGATTGAAGCGGGAGTAGGCAGCGGCTGGTACCAACTGACCGGTCCTTTAGGCTTAGTCATCTCCCTTGATCGGTTTGGCCTCAGCGGCCCCTATAAAGATCTGGAAAATTACTTCGGGTTCACCCCTGCAGCCGTGGCTGACCGGATTAAAGCCTTTTTTAAATGGTAAACCCAAAGACCAGTAAAGAAAAGAACCTGGGTTCCGCCCAGGTTCTTTTTGCGACGGAAGGAATGAAGATTAATGTCGAAAACAACAAACCAAGCCAACCTGCCCGCCCTTTTTTTCAGTTTTTTTAAAGTAGGCGCCTTCACCATCGGGGGTGGTTACGCGATGCTCCCCGTGATCCAACGGGAAGTGATCGAGACCCGCCACTGGTTAAGTACGGAGGAGTTTGTCGAACTCATCGCCATTGCCGAAATGACCCCGGGACCGGTCGCTGTTAATACGGCCACCTTTGTTGGCTACCGGACCGCCGGGATCCCGGGCTCCGTCATGGCAACCTTAGGCGTGGTTCTTCCCTCCTTCTCCCTGATCCTGGCCATCGCCGTCTTTTTCCCCCGTTTTGCTTCCCATCCCGTCGCCCAACACCTCTTTTACGGGATCCGCCCGGCCGTGGTGGCCCTGATCGGACATGCCCTTTATAAACTGGGTAGAAAAATACTGGTCAACAAATTCGGGTATGCCGTCGCCTTCACCGTCTTCTTGGCTCAGCTTCTGCTTGGGGTACCACCCATTCCCACCCTTCTCCTCGCCGCCGGCGCCGGTCTTCTTTACCACCAAGCCAATCATGGTGACGCACAAAAACATAACAACGAACAAAAACATGACCCTAAAGACAGGAGGTAAGTAAGGATGCGACTTTTCGCCCAACTCTTTTTTACCTTTTTTAAGATCGGCGCTTTCACCTTTGGCGGCGGTTATGCGATGCTCCCTTTGATCCAGGTGGAAGTGATCGATACTTATGGGTGGCTAACCTTAAATGAGTTTTTGGAGATCATCGCCATCGCCGAAATGACCCCGGGACCGGTGGCAATCAACACGGCAACTTTTGTCGGTTACCGGACAGCGGGTTTCTTTGGTTCGGTAGCGGCCACTTTGGGAGTGGTCCTCCCCTCTTTCCTGATCATCCTCCTCATCGCCCGTCTTTTCACCGGTTTGACTAAATCCTCCTGGACAAAAGGGGTTTTTACCGGTGTTAAACCGGCCGTCATTGGCCTCATCGGTCTGGCCCTTTGGCGTCTTGGCAGTGTTACCCTAACCGATTACAAAACCATCCTTCTCTTTTTGGGCGCCCTTTGCCTATTGATTAAAGGACGTCTCCACCCGATTCCGGTGCTCATCTTAGCGGGCCTCAGCGGACTTCTCCTCGCCTAAATGAAAAATCCCCCCATTAAAGAGGGGACTATATAAAAGGAGGTGATACTTAAAAGAACGTTCTTTCCCTTTGTTTGTTCCCAATCTACGCCAAAAAAAATGGCGCCTGTTGGCGCTGGACATAAATAGGGTGCCTCTTTACTAGGCTCTAAAGCTCCACATCATCAGCGGGTTTCTGCCCCCGCTTACTCGGCTGCGGTGGGTTATGTGGACAAACCCCACTTCT
>JAAYHY010000056.1 GCA_012735135.1 Bacillota bacterium
CCCCGGTTTCAACTGGAGCCGATGGGGTACCGGGGATATATTGAAGGCCGTCCGGTCAGGCCGTTGAATCGCAAAGAGTAATGGCGGTAAGGAAGAAAGCCGTTCCCGGTGCACCGGGAACGGCTTTTGTTCAAAACCAGTGTGTTTGGTTTGCTTTAGGAAACGCTTTATTTAGCCCGCTTTTTCCAAAATGGGATATAGCTCCTGATCTTCCTCTTCAATCCGGTGGAGCAAGAGAAGGAAAATATCCTTTGACTCTTGAATGAAAGAGTCCGGGTTTTCTCTGATCAAAACGGGGTTGATCCATTTTTGTGAGTAGTTTTGAAAAACGATCATCAAGTCGCCCGTTTTCGCAAAGAATTTGTCGCCGAGGCTCTGCAGCCGTTGGTCATTTTTCTCTTTTAAAGCCGGGTAGAGAAAATGATCCTCCATGGCAAAATGTATCATGAGTTTACCGGCTAAGGTGGAGAGTATGTAACGGACTTTGGCCGGATCCCGGGTGAGCGGCTCGTGGTCGAGGAGAGGCGTTAGCGTGCCGATCAAGTCCCGGATTTCCCGGTGTTGCCGTTTGAAGTTTTTTAATACTATTAAGCTCAAGTGTAAACCTCCTGATTTTAGGGGAATTCCGCAAATATAAGGGAAATTCCTTGTTAGATTCATTTTTCCCGTCCAAAAGGGAAAGGCGGGAGGGGAAGAAGCCGGGTTTCCAGCTTCATTCCCCCGTTGTTTTTTCTTAACCCAAGATCGCTTTCAGGTCTTCCTCCGGGGTGCTGATCGGTTTAATCCCAAACTTATCAACCAGCACTTGCAGGACATTGGGGGAGACAAATGCGGGCAAGGTGGGCCCAAGGTAAATGTTTTTGATCCCCAGCGCCAGCAAGGTCAGTAAGATACAGACCGCTTTCTGTTCATACCAGGAAAGGACCAGGGTCAGGGGGAGCTCGTTGACGTCACATTCAAAGGCTTTGGCCAGGGCCACCGCCACCTGGATGGCCGAGTAGGCGTCATTGCATTGCCCCATATCCAGGAGCCGGGGCAAACCGCCGATTTCACCCAGATCCAGGTCGTTGAAGCGGTATTTCCCGCAAGCCAGTGTCAAAATCACGGTGTCTTTTGGCGTCTGCTTGACAAATTCGGTGTAGTAGTTCCGGCCGGGACGGGCGCCGTCACAACCGCCCACCAGGAAGAAATGCCTGATCGCGCCGGTTTTAACGGCATTGATTACTTGATCGGCAACGCCGAGCACCGTATTGTGGGCAAAGCCGGTGGTCAGAATGGTACCCCCGTTGATTCCGGTTATTTTATGGTCTTCGGGCCAACCGCCCAGTTCCAGAGCTTTATTAATCACCGGGGTGAAGTCTTTCTGTCCGTTTTCATCCGCCGGGATGTGGGCAAGGCCGGGATAACCGACTACGGCCGTGGTAAAGACCCGGTCGGCGTAGGAGGGCCGCGGCGGCATCAAGCAGTTGGTGGTGAAGAGCACCGCGCCGGGGATTCCCTCCAGTTCTTTCTGTTGATTTTGCCACGCCGTACCGAAATTACCCTTCAGATGGGTGTGTTTCTTCAGTTCGGGGTAGGCGTGGGCCGGTAACATCTCACCGTGGGTGTAGATATTGATCCCTTTTCCTGCGGTCTGCTCCAGCAGTTGCTTTAAGTCGTGCAAATCATGGCCGGAGACAACAATGAAAGGTCCTTTTTCGATGACGGTAGTCACTTTGGTGGGAACCGGGTGGCCGTAGGCGGAAGTATTGGCCTCATCAAGGAGGGCCATACACTTCAGGTTGATCTCACCAAACTCCTTCAACAAAGCAAGCCATTCATCAATGGTGTGTTCCTCGCCAACCGCCCGCATCCCTTGGTAGAACCAGTCGATAATCTCCTCATCTCTCCGGCCGAGGACGGCGGCGTGCCAAGCGTAGGCGGCCATCCCCCGGAGCCCGAGGAGGAGCAGGGAACGTAAGGAAACGGGATCGGGGTCTCCCGTCCATAACCGGCCGGGAGCCAAGTCTTCGGCATTACCAAGGGTTGCTTTGGCGGCGCGGACCTGGGCAATGAGATCCTTGATCCGTGCGGCATCGAAATTGACATTGGTAATAGTGGCAAAAAGCCCTTGCATCATGAGATCATCAACCTGGCGGCCGGGTTTTTGGCCTTGCGCTGCCCGGGCCAGCCCCACCAGGGCGCCGGTCAGTTCGTCCTGGAGGTTGGCCACCTCCGGTTGTTTACCGCAGACACCTACCTTGGTACAGCCTTTGCCCCCTGCGGTTTGTTCACATTGGAAACAGAACATGTTACTCATTGACGAAATTCCTCCTTAAAATATTGTCTTCAGCTTGTTTTTGCTTTTCCCGTTTTGGTGCGAAAGAGCCAGTGGATGGATTACTTAAATACGGTTTGGAATTTTCACCGTTTAACTGGTTTCGAGGATTGAGCCATCGGTGCCGATCGTCACCACCTGCCAGGGAATGAGTTTACCGCTCTTCATTAAGGCCGTTTTTACGGCGTGGACCAGGCCGCCGCAGCAAGGCACTTCCATGCGGAGAATGGTAATGCTTTTTATTTCATTGGCGGCTAAAATTGCGGCGAGCTTTTCGCTGTAATCGACCGGGTCCAGTTTGGGACAACCGATTAAGGTCACTTTATTCCGCATGAAATCTTGATGGAAATTGGCATAGGCATAGGCGGTACAGTCGGCGGCCATCAAAAGGCTGGCGTTCTGAAAATAAGGGGCATTGACCGGTACCAACTGCAGTTGACAGGGCCACTGCCGAAGCTGGGAGACGGGTGCGGCTTGGGGCGGGGTATTACTCTCCTGAACAACCGGGGCTTTGGGCCGGATTGTCCGGGCGGCCGTCCCCGGGCAACCGCCCGCCAGCGGCGGTGGGGTGTTTGTTTCCGTTTTGCCCTGCGCTTTACGGGCCATATTTTCTTTAACGGCGGCTTCATCATAGGGAGCCGCTTCCCTTTCCTCAATGGTGATGGCTCCCGTCGGACATTCAGGGAGACAATCTCCCAGACCGTCACAGTAGGATTCCGAGATTAATTTGGCCTTTCCATCCACCAGTTGTAGGGCGCCTTCATGGCAGGCCGTGACACAGAGGCCGCAACCGTTACACTTTTCTTCATCAATCGAAATGATTTTTCTTGTGGTCTTCATTTTTAATTCTCCTTTTGACTCCAATTTACTTTAGAAATCGTACTTGTCGCTGGATAGCTGGTCCCTTGTCACCCGGCCGGCAGATCAACTTGATTTATCCGGCCGGGACAAAGGCGTTCTCCGCAAACGCAAAGAATCTGATAAAAGCGCAGGTTGTGACTGGCCTTTAACTTCTTCAGTTGTTAAGTATATTGTAATTAAACGAAGGCCAAAGCGCGGTAACCAAGGTTACCAAATACTCCTCACTTCAATCCAGAGCCGGTTGCCTGTTCTCCCGGGGAAGCCCGGATTTATACCACCTATTGTTCGGGATTTCCAAACCATGCCCGAAGATCTGCCCGCGCCGGAGGAGACCATCCGGACCTGGCGATTGCAACCAACCTAATTTTCTTGCGCTGCTCAGTATGGTGTAATAAAATAAAGACAAATGCATGGTAACCAAGGTTACCAATAAGGTGGTGGCGGGAATGTTTAGCAAATGGAAAACGCAATTATCAACTTGCCCCTTATTCGCGGGGATCAACCCTGATGAACTCCAGACCATGCTGACCTGTCTTAATCCGCTAGTCCGTGCTTACAAAAAGAATGAATGCCTGACGGTAGCGGGTGAAAAATTTACGGGCGTAGGTGTGGTCTTGGCCGGACGGGCGATGGTGACCAAAGAGAATGCGGCCGGGAACCGGGTGATCATTGCTACCTTGGAAGCCGGGGATCTTTTTGGGGAGATGGTGGCTTTTTCCGGGAAAAAAGTTTGGCCGGCCACCGTTCTCGCCCAGCAGAATGTGGAGGTCTTTTTTTTACCGCCCGAAAAAATTGTGGGAAATTGCCCCCGGCAATGTCTTAGCCACCGGTTTTTAATCACGAATATGCTGAGGATTATCTCGGAGAAAGCCCTGATCCTCAATAGGAAAGTCGAATACCTGACCATGAAGAGCCTCCGGGGGAAGATTGCGGCCGTACTGTTGGAAGAGGCCAAGAAAGCGGGGACGGCTACCTTCATGTTGCCTTTTAACCGTAATGAAATGGCGGATTTTCTCAGTGTAGCCCGGCCGTCCCTCTCCCGGGAGCTGGGGAAGATGAAAGCGGAGGGGTTGATCGATTTTCATGGCGCTTCCGTGAAGATTATTGATGTGGAAGCGCTCCGGCGGACGGCGGAATAAGTTAAAAAAACCGTTGACTTTGACGTTACGTCAAGGTGTATAGTGATGACGGTCAGGAGGTGAGGAAATGGATTATACGGTGCGGCAATTGGCAAAGCTGGCGGGGGTTAGCGCGCGGACCCTTCGCTATTATGACGAGATTGATCTGCTAAAACCGGCCGGGACCAGCCCTGCCGGTTACCGCCTTTACGGCCGGGTTGAGGTGGAACGGCTGCAACAGATTCTCTTCTACCGAGAACTGGGGGTGGACCTGAAGAAAATTAAGCAGATCCTCGCGGCGCCATCCTTTAATGAACTGGAGGCTTTAAAGGAGCACCGGGCTAAACTCCTGGCCAGGCGGGAACAGTTGGATCATTTAATCGCCAATGTGGAGAAGACAATTGCGGTAAAGGAGGGAAGAGCAACAATGACCGACAAGGAGAAATTTGAAGGTTTCAAACGGAAAATGATCGAGGAGAATGAGGCGAAGTATGGGGCGGAAGCCAGAGCCAAATACGGGGATGAAGCAGTCGACCGCTCCAATGCCTTGCTGAAAAACATGACGCCGGAGCAATATGAAAAGATGCAAGAACTGGGCGCCGCCGTCCTGGCGACGCTGAAAGCGGCGATGGCCACCAAGGACCCTGCCGGGGAATTGGGGCAGAAAGTGGCGGATTTACACCGGCAGTGGTTGAGCTTCACCTGGGATCACTATGACAAAGAGGCCCATGCCGGATTAGCCCGGATGTATGTGGATGACCCGCGCTTTACAGCCTATTATGACGGGCAGGTTCAGCCGGGAGCCGCCGAATTTTTAAGGGACGCAGTGTTAATTTATACCGGGATGAACAAATAAAAAATGTTGTGCCGGAAAGAAGACCGGAGGCAATTTCCTTCACTTTAGAAAGCGATCAGTTGAAAACTGATCGCTTTTTTTAAGGATAAATAAAGAGAAATACGGTATTAATCTGGGGTTTTACGAAAGGGTAAAAAAAAGGGAAAAAATCTCCGAATGAAAAAAGGATATTAAATAACTATGGCGAAGAATAAAAGGGACATGGGTGAGATAGAACAAAAAGTTCATCCGTTAAATGGAGTAAGAAAAGAGATGGCTTCGTTATTCTGGTGGTACGAGCAATTGAAGGTGTTGTTCGAGAAGAAGTTTTATTCTTCTACGGAAAATTAACGCCGTTTTGTTTAACCTTTTTCACAAACGTTTGTGATACTATATAGTAAATAGTAAATAAAAAAGCCCGGGCTAGAGATGATTGATCGACAACCAAGGAGGTGGTGAAAGGGAGGGCACCAATCCCTGATGGGGACGGGGATGATGGTCGTGGTATCTGCGACCAAGAGAAAGAGATTTTGAATAATAAAAGGGAGGTTTACTGATGTTTAGAAACAAAAAGGCGTTATTTGTTACGCTGTTTTTGGTGTTGGCGCTTTGTGTCGGTATGTTTTCGACTTCCGCCGCGAGTAAAGTAAAACTCACCATTTGGGGACGGGACTTACCCGACGATGATCCGTCCCATGCCTACATAAAGGCTCTGATCAACGGCTTCCAAGCGAAAAACCCCGATATCGAAGTAGAGTATATTGCCTTGGGTGACCCGGGGTTGATGGATAAGACCAAGGTCGTGATGGCTTCCGGACGGGATCTCCCGGATATCTTCCAGAGCTGGGGCGGTTCCGTGATGGGCGGCTATGCCGATGCCGGCCGCTTGCTGGATTTAACCAATGAATTGAAGGATATTCCGGGAAGCGCGGCCGCGCAGGCGGCGATGACCTGGAAGGGCAAGATTTACGGGGTTGCGCCGTTCTTCGCGATTGCCGGTATCTTCTATAACGAGCGGATCTTTAAGGAAAACAATCTTACCCCGCCGGAGACCATTGCCGATTTGGAGAAAATCGCCGATACGCTGTTGGCGAAAGGGATTCAGCCCTTTGCTTGCGGCGCGCGGGATAAATGGCCTGTCTTGGCCCTCTATATGTACCTGGTTGACCGTATTGGCGGGATTGATGCATTCAATAACGCCCAGGCCCGGAAAGGCCGTTTTGACGCTGAACCCTTTGTTGAAGCGGCTAAGATTTACCAAGAATGGGCAAAAAGAGGCTATTTCGGCAAGACTCCGTTGGGTGAATCCTATGATGATGCCCAACAATCGATGTACACCGGGAGAGCGGCCATGCACGTGACCGGTTCCTGGATGTGCGCCCAGTATGCCGACCCCAGCTTAACGGATCAGCCGATTGCTTTCGCGGCGTTCCCCATGTTGCCGGGCGGCAAAGGGAAAGCTACAGATATGATGGGTCAAACCGACATCGGGTTTGCGGCGACCATCGCGGCTAAGGATAAGAAGGATGCCGTAGTCCGGTTTATGAAGTACGCGATGAGTGTCGAAGCTTGTTCGGCGGAACCGGGCCGGATTTGTTCGGTGCCCGGCGTGAAAGCGCCCAACCGCATCACCGATATGGCCGCGGCCGTCTTTGGCAAAGCCGAGAACATCCAGTTCTGGTGGGATCAGGATCTGCCGCCGACGGTAACCACTCCGATGAACGAAACGATCCAAAGCTTCTTACTGCCGGATACCGATGTGAAAAAAGCGTTGACTGCGTTCGAAACCTTGATGGAAGAGCACGTAGGACCGGCGAAATAAACTGGTCGGTTAAATCAACCTTTGGAATGAGCGGGGGCGTAAAAAACATCCGCCCCCGCCCTTTCTCTTTCAAGAGCCTGCAGGTTTTTGGTAAAATCGTTTATGTGGCTACTACGTCAGAAAAAATCCTAGTTGTTCACCTGACTTTGATCAATTTGCTGACGGATACTGGTGGTATTCGGCGTGAACAACCAATTTAAGCGCCGCTGGGGCCTGTCGCCCACCTATATAAAGCCTTCGACGCTTGTCGACTCACCCGGCTTCAATTTTTAACCACTGCGAGGTACTTACGGAGGCCGGCGTGAGCGACTACCTGGCTTAGATTATCATCGTTTAGCTCAAGCTGTCGTAGCCGGGGTGAGCGACTACTTTATCGAATCGGGATAGGGTGGAAAAGCTGAACTGGGTAATTGACGGGTCGTTTACACCGGCTACCGCCCGCAACGCAGAGCGATAAAAAGGGAGCCTGGTGAATCGACAAGTGCAGAGAAGTCTTCTGTGTTGCCAAGAAGAAATTCTGTTTTGAAATAAGTATTCTAGTGGAAAATGGAGGTGGCTGGGGATGAGTATTGCACAATATACAATGGCTCCTCCGTCTAAAAAAAGAAAAAAACGGGACTGGAGCAGTATCGTTTTTCAGGTTCTTTTTCTTCTCCCAGCAGCGGCTTTTCTGATCATCTTTATGTTTTATCCCATTGAAGAGACCTTCCGTCTCTCTCTCATGCGTTACACCGGTTTAGGGAAACCAACTTATATCGGTTTACAAAACTATAGTCGCTTACTGGCAGATGACAAGTTTATCACCGCCTTTTTCAATGTTCTGGGCTGGGCCTTTTGGAGTGTAGTGATCCAAATCCCCCTTGCTTTCTTTATTGCTTATTCATTAACGGCTTTCCGTAACCGGATTACCGGTCCGTTACGGGCAATTTATTACTTGGCCAGCGTTATGCCGTCAGCGATTACGGCGATGCTCGGGAGGTTGGTTTTTGCTCCCCGTTATGGTGTGTTGGCCAGTCTTGCGGAGACCCTAAATTGGCAATGGCTAGCGAATATTGATTTTTTAGGCAATGCCAACCTTGCTTTTTGGTCGGTGTTTGCTGTGGCAACCTGGGCCTATACAGGATTTAATATTGTTTATTTGATGGCCAATATTGAACAGATTCCGGCGGAAATCCGGGAAGCCTCCATGTTGGACGGCGCCAACCGTTGGCAGTATGCGCGTTATGTTGTTCTACCGATGGTTTCCTACCCGCTTCTGATTATTACGGTGACGACCATCGTCGGCAGCTTAAAGGTCTTCGATCTGCCCTACCTGTTGACCAATGGAGGGCCGGGATATGCCACGACTACCCTCGTTATCTACCTGTATCAAGAAGGGTTCGTCAATTGGTTGTATGGCCGGGCTGCCGCAATTGGCGTGGTCATTTTCTTACTCTCGCTCTTCTTTGCCGTAACGCTCTTTACCATGCAAAAAAGGAAGGGTGACTTCGCATGAAAGCGCAAGCGAGAACAGTTAGTTATAACGAAGGTTGGCCCGGTCAGCGGGCAACGGTTTCCTCTTTTACTATAAATTTCCTTTTGATTATTCTTGCTTTATTGGTGATATTACCTCTCTTAATCCCTTGGTTTTCTGTTTTTAAGACCCAATTGGAGTATTCTTATCATCCCTGGAGTTTACCGGAGAAAATCCGTTGGGAAAACTTTAAGGAAGCCTGGGTGGCCATTGACATCGGGCGGGGTTTACTCAACACCTTTTATGTCTGTTTAGGTGCGATTGCTTGCACGGTGCCTTCGGCCGCGATGGCGGGATATGTTTTCGCCCGTTACCGGAACCGCATCACGGAAGTCATCTTCTATCTGGTAATGGCTGGTTACTTTGTACCCGTGCAGATGTGTTTGATCCCCCTTTATCAGTTGGTTGGAAATTTAGGGATTGGCAATACGCTTCCTGGTGTGTTTTTCCCGATGACCGCCTTTGGGATTCCCTTTTGGACAATCATTTACCGTTCCTTCTTCACCAGTCTGCCTGGGGAATTAGCGGAAGCAGCCCGGATTGACGGCGCGGGCCATTTTGCCACTTTCTTCCGGGTCATGCTCCCTCTGGCCAGACCGGCGACGGTACTGGCAACCTTAATGGTTTTTATGGGGTCTTGGAACGACTATTTACTCAGCTTAATCCTGCTGAATGATCTGAAGCTTTTCACCATGCAGCTACGGATTGCCCAGTTCCTCAATAATTATGGTGTTACCAGGATGCCAAGGTATGCTGCGGCGGTGATCATTGCTTCAGCCCCGACCATCCTTTTGTACCTGATTGGCCACCGTTGGATTATCCAAGGGACTCTGGCCGGTGCCTTGAAGGGATGATTACGCCCTTTTCGGGTTTGTTAATGGCGAAAAAGCCAACACTTAAAAAAGCCGTCTCTCCTTCCGGGGGGACGGCTTTTTTTGATCCGCCCGCCAGAGTTAAATTTCGCCATCCCCTTGCTTATGAAAAAGCAGCAGTGGTAGAATGGATAAAGTACCCCGGGGATTTATCAGGAAAGGTTGATGGAGTAGAGGTGACTTATCAATACATTCTTTTTGATTTGGATGGGACTTTGACCGATCCCGGCGCCGGTATTATTAATTCGGTCCTTTATGCTTTACGGCGTTACGGGATCGAAGGTGATCCCCACTTTCTCCGCCGGTTTGTCGGTCCTCCGCTGATCAACTCCTTTATGGAATTTTACGGGTTTACGGAAGAGCAAGCCAGAGAAGCAGTGGAGTTTTACCGGGAGTATTACCGGGAACGGGGGATCTTTGAAAACCGTCTTTACCCGGGAATCCCGGAATTACTGGCCACATTGACGGAACGGGGGAAGCAACTGGCGCTGGCGACCTCGAAACCGACGGTCTTTGCCCGGCAGGTTCTCACCCATTTTCAGCTCCACCATTATTTCGCGGAAGAAATGATCGTCGGCAGCTACTTGGATGGGAGACGGACCAATAAGGCCGAGGTGATTGCGGCGGTTCTGGCGCTCCTCCCTCCGGAACGGGAAAAGGCCGTGATGGTCGGCGACCGGAAATATGATGTGGAAGGGGCCCGGGCCAATGGGATTGCGGCCATTGGCGTGACTTATGGTTATGGGGAAGTGGCTGAACTTGAAAGGGCGCGCCCGGCGCAGATTGCCCATTCTGTACCGGAGCTATTGAATTTCCTGCTCTGACCGTTACCGCGTTGCCGGGTGAGCGGGGTAAAACCGGCAGGAGCGGTCGGCTTTTCGTTTTTGGCCTTTCGTCAATGGCCTACAGAGGCAGTTATTCGCTTCTTGACGGAGAGCCCCCGCGTAAAAGGCGGAGGAGGACCAACCCCATAACTAAGCCATAGGCCACGGCAGCAAGAAGATTGGAAAAGGAGGCGGCCAGGGTAACATAGGCCAGTTCCGGAACTTTAAAAAGGATGGTTATGGCGTAACTAATAAACCAAATCCCCAGCGCGAAGTGGATGGCTTTCAAGAGAAGGTAGGGTTTGGAAAGGGAAACAAAATAGATAAAGACTACACCGAGGGTGGCGGCAAACCCGAAAAAAGTAAGGATGGAGAAGATGGTTTCACCTATTCCCCTGGGAAAGTGGCCGAAAACGAAGACCCCGCTAAAATCGATGTACCGGAGGATTCGCGTTTTAAAAATTAGATCAGCCACTAAATTAATGGCTGCTCCGACCAGTCCCCCACAAAAACCTGAGATCAAGCCCATGATGTAACGGTCTCTAATCATGGTTCCCCCCCCCACTCATAGCTTGCCTTTATTATGCCACATCATGAACCCGTTGATTCAACTCAAGGCCCATTGGAGAGGACAACCGGACCTTCCCCGGAGCAAGCGGAGTTTTCTGGGGAGGGTTTCTCTTTTCCTGAGAATTTTAAGCGGACGGAGGGGTTACACCTGAAAGACCAGGTCACAGCGGTTGGCGATCTTTAGCTCTGTAAAATAGCGGTTTTCCAATGGGATCCATTCCTGAAGGAAACGGCGGTGCAGTTCCGGCCCGCATCTCTTTAAGAGGCGTTCGCTTTGGGCGGCTGCGTCGATGCGGAGAAAAACCTTGAGGTCATAATAGGGGAATAAAACGGGATGGAGACTATAAACCCCTTCGATTATATTCAAGGGTTTCGGGGTCACGGAGATCGTTTGGGTAAAGTCCTGTTGGTGGCAGTCGTAGATCCGGTACTGGAAGGGTTGCCTCTTCTGTAAGCCCAGGATCACTTCATTTTTAAAACGGAGATAATCCACATTGCCGCCGGCCTCTTTTAGGCGGGCTGCGGTCTTTAATTCGGGGGGGAGAAAGAAATCATCCATATGAAAGAGGTTACAATCGTAGACCGTTGCCAGGTAAGCGGCTAAACTGGTCTTCCCTGCCCCGCTCTGGCCATCGATGGCCACTAAAACTTGGTCTTTTTGGGCCAAGAGGGCGTCAATCCGCGGGAACAACAGGGCGAATTTTTGGTTTTGACCGGACTGTTCTTGGTTGAGGAGAATCTTGTCCATCTGCACCGGCTTCACCTTTCCTTTGGGGAGCCCTTTTTCCCTTGATTCCGGTTCAAGGGGGAACTGGGGGATGAAACCCCAATTTCAGTCATCATCTGTGATTATTTTCAAAGTAATGGTTGACTAATAGCCGTTGGCATTAAAGTTGCTGAGAAAAGCTCTGGTCCGCTCGTTGGTGGGGGCGTCCAAAACGATTTCCGGGGGACCCTCTTCGATAATCTGGCCATGATCCATAAAGAGGACCCGATCGGCCACATCGCGGGCAAAACGCATCTCGTGGGTGACCACCATCATCGTCATCCGTTCCGCCGCTAAATTCCGGATTACTTTCAGCACTTCACCGGTTAACTCGGGATCAAGGGCGGAAGTCGGCTCGTCAAAGAAGAGAATGGCGGGTTTCATGGCCAAGGCCCGGGCGATGGCTACCCGTTGAGATTGTCCGCCCGAAAGCTGATAGGGGTAGGCATTGGCTTTTTCGCTCAATCCGATCTTGGCCAACAGTTGACGGGCGATGGTTTCCGCTTCCTCCGGGGTCATTCCGGCCACCCGCACCGGCGCTTCGGTAATATTCCGCAGGACCGAGAAATGGGGGAAGAGGTTAAAGTTCTGAAAGACCATGCCCAGTTGGAGCCGGATCTTTCTTAATTCGGCTTCCGGAGCGTAGACGACCCGGCCCGAAGGGGAAGTGGTTACCATCGGTTGGCCGGCAACGAAGATGGAACCACGATCGACCTTTTCCAGGAGGGTCAAGCAACGCAAGAGCGTGCTTTTACCCGAACCGGAAGGTCCGATCACGGCCACCACTTCCCCTTCGTTGATCTCGAAGGAGACACCGGTCACCACATCATCGGCGCCGGTAAAACTTTTATATAGGTTTTCGACTTTAAGGATTTCCATGGCGCTCAGCTCCTACTTGTAATAACTCAGTTTCTTCTCCGCCGCTTCAAAGATTTTAGTGACGATCCAGTTCATCAAGAGATAAAAAAGGCCGGCAATAAAGAGGGGAGTAGTGGAAAAGAGACGGGATGCTTCGTTTTTGGCCACCCGGAAAAGCTCGGAGATCCCAAGCACCTGGATGAGAGCGGTGTCTTTCACGAGCGTAATAACCTCATTGCTGATGGGGGGGAGAATCCTTTTGACCACTTGTGGCAGGATAATCCGGAAAAAGGTTTGCCGTTTGGTAAAACCTAAGACAGCGGCCGCTTCGTACTGGCCCTGCGGGATGGACTCGATCCCGCCCCGGTAAATCTCGGCAAAGTAGGCGGCGTAATTCAGAGAAAAGGCCAGGACCGCCGCAGGGAAACGGGGGAGGCTAAATTTCCATCCCTCGGGCAGCATGTAAAAGGGGGCAAAATAGAAAAAGATCAGTTGCAAAATTAATGGAGTGCCCCGCATCACCAGGATAAATAGTCTAATGGGCGTGTTCAGCCATTTCGCCGGCGCCATCCGGCCGAGGGCAATGAGTAAACCCAAAGGTAAAGCGAAGAGAAGCGTTAAAAAGAAAAGGCGGAGGGAGGTTAGGGCCCCTTCGCCCAAGAGCGTCAGTTGTTTGATTAGCTGAGCGCCGCTTTCAAAGCTGAACATGGAAATAACTCCTTTTCTATGAGATGAGAAATCGCTTATTGAGATTACATTTCATAAAAAACTCGAAAGGACCGGGATTCCTGGAGCGGGAAGTTTCCAATAGGCAAAGGATGTGCCGGGAAAAAAATGGGTTCCCGGGGCTGTTAGGGAAAAGGGTTATGAGCTCCCGGTTACCGCACTCATAACCCTTTTTATTATTCCGCTTCCGATCGGAATTTCCTTCTCATATAACGTATAACGTGGGCGACTAGTAAGAAAATGGCGGTAGCCGCGTAGCGACTACTTACCAAGAATGGTAATATCTTCTCCAAACCATTTAATGGAGATGTCTGCCAACGTACCATCTTTGGCCATGGCATCAAGGGTTTCCTGGACTTTGGCCATTAGTTCCTGATCATTTTTCCGGAAGCCAATCCCGTATTCTTCACCGGCTAAAGCCTCATCCAACACGATAAAGTTTTTATTCTTTTGTTGAATATAATAACGGGCTACGATCTCGTCCATCAAGACCGCATCCAAGCCGCCCATTTCCAAGTCCATGAGGGCGGTCATGTTTTCGTCAAATTCGATGATATCGGCCAAGGAGGCTTTAAAACTGGAAGCCTTGTCTAGAGCATCCTTGGCGCTGGATCCGGCTTGGAGACCCAGGCGTTTCCCGGCTAAAGAGGCTAAAGAGGTAAGACCGGCATCGCCACGGACGACTATGACTTGACGATTTTTCATGTATGGTTTGCTAAAAAGCAGGTTCTTTTGGCGTTCGGGGGTAATGGTCAAACCGTTCCAAATACAATCAATATTCTTTGTGTTCAGTTCCTGTTCTTTGGCATCCCAGTTGATCGGTTGTAACTTTAGTTTAATCTGCAGACGCTCGCAAACAGCTTTTGCCACATCGATATCAAAACCGACGATCTGGCCTTGCTCATCCCGGAAGCCCATCGGTGGAAAGCTGTCATCCAGACCTAACACAAATACGCCTTTCTTTGCAATATCCTCCCAGGAGGTATCCTTTTTCGGAGCGGCATTTCCGGAGAGAAGGAAAAGAAAGACCAACATTAAGGTCAACACAGTAAAAATGGATTTTTTCATAAATAATCACCTCTAAAGTATTTATATACAATTATACGCAAAAATGGGGGATTAGTAAAGGGAGATCCGGTGAAACAGTGGTTGCAAAAAGGCTTTTCGTAGGGAAACAAAGGAATTATAGTGTAATCTTACATTAAGATAAAAGGAAGGTCAAGGCCGATCAATCGGGCAACAACTTGCAGGAAATAAAAGGAAACGGTTGAAGTATTTTATGAAGGATAAAATGACCTTCTAAACCTTGCATCTTTTATTAACATTATCTAAAATAGTAATGAAAAGATCTTTATTTCAGTTGATCTGAAATAAAACGAAGGAGGCGCCTAAAGTGGTGAAGAAAGTCTTGGTAGCTTTGGTCATCCTGGTGGTGGCCGTACTGATTCTGGTCAATGTCGGTCAAAAAACGGGTGTGCTCAAGATGGGCCGGTTGAAGATCGGAATGGTGACCGATGCGGGAACGATTGATGACAAATCTTTCAACCAGGGTACTTGGGAAGGGGTTAAACAGGCCGGGGAAGAGTTAGGCCTGGAAATTAAGTATCTAAAACCGGCCGGGACCACCGAAGCGGATTACATGAAAGAGATTGGCAATCTTTATGATGCCGGGTTTAAATTCATTGTCTGTCCCGGGTTTAAGTTTGAAACAGCCATCTTCCAAGCTCAGGACAAATACAAGGACGCTAAATTTGTGATCATCGACGGTAATCCGCACGCCGGCGATTTTGTCCCCGTGGTTAAAGATAACACAGTATCCATCTTCTTTGCGGAGCACGAATCTGGATTTGTGGCCGGCCTTGCCACCGCTTTACAGCTGCAGGAAGGCGAATTGGGCTTCATCGGCGGTATGGAGATCCCGGCGGTCCAGAAGTTCAATTGGGGATTCCAACAAGGGGTCAAGTACGCCAATGAGAACTTCGGCACCAAGATGGTGATTAGACCAGAAAACGTGATTTACCAAGGCTCCTTTGACAATGTGGCGGCCGGACAGCAACTGGCGGCCCAGATGTATGACCGTGGGGTGAAAGCGATCTTTGCCGCAGCCGGCGGCGTCGGGATCGGCGCAATTAACGAGGCCAAATCCCGGGCAAAAGCCGGTCAAAAAGTGTGGATTATCGGAGTGGACGTGGACCAGTACGCCGAAGGGATCTATGACGGGGAGAAATCCGTGATCCTGACTTCTGCCATGAAACAGATTAAAAAAGCCACTTACGATATGATTAAAGCCGAAACCGAAGGGAAATTCCCCGGCGGCCAAATTCTCACCTTCGATGCTACCAACGACGGGATCGGGATTCCGGCGGAGAATCCGAATCTCAGCGCCGCCGTGGAAAGCAAAGTGGCTGAGGTCTACGCCAAATTAAAGAGGGGCGAAATTGTCGTCGCCGATGTCCAGGGCGATTTAATTAAGTAAGATTAAATTTTTTTGAGGAAAGGGTTGTAATGCTTGGTAGCGGGAAGAGGATGGACGGTTCCATCCTCTTCTTTTCTTTTTTTTAAAATATATTATAATGATGAGGGAGGAAAAAAGAAAAAGGAGCGATGTAATGGAATATATTGTGGAAATGATCAAGATCCGGAAAGAATTTCCCGGTGTGATCGCGAATGATGACATTACATTTCGGCTGAAACCGGGTGAAATCCATGCGTTGCTCGGGGAAAACGGCGCCGGAAAATCTACGCTCATGAGTATCCTCTTCGGCTTGTACCAACCCGACAGCGGGATCATTAAAGTCCGTGGTCAAGAAGTGAAGATTACTGACCCAAATGTCGCCAATGCGCTCGGTATTGGGATGGTGCATCAACATTTTAAGCTGGTTCATAATTTCACCGTTACCGAAAATATCATGTTGGGGATGGAAATGACGAAAGGCCTGCTCATTGACCACACCACAGCGGCGGAGAAGATTAGGCAACTTTCGGAGCGGTATGGGTTGAAGGTGGACCCCTATGCCAAAATCGAAGATATCTCCGTCGGAATGCAACAACGGGTTGAAATTTTAAAAATGCTCTACCGCGATGCGGAAGTGCTAATCTTTGATGAACCCACGTCAGTCCTCACCCCCCAAGAGATCCACGATTTGATCGAGATTATGCGGAATCTGGCGCAAGAAGGGAAATCGATCATTCTCATCACCCATAAACTGAAGGAGATTAAAGCCATTGCCGACCGGTGCACCGTCATTCGCCGGGGACGGGTGGTCGGCACGGTTGAGGTGGCCTCCACCAGTGAAGAAGAGATGGCCCGGATGATGGTAGGCCGGGAGATCCGGTTTACGGTGGCCAAAACCCAGCGGGAAGCGGGCGAGGTTGTGCTCCAGGTGGAAAACCTTTCGGCGCTGAATAACCGGAAGGTGATGGGGTTAAAGAACTTCTCCTTAGCGGTGCACGCCGGGGAAATCCTGGGTTTGGCCGGAGTGGAAGGGAACGGCCAAACCGAATTGGTAGAAGTCATCACCGGTTTGCGGAAGGCCGAAAGCGGCCGGGTTATTTTGAAAGGAACCGACATCACCAACTTTTCGGTCCGGGAACGGATCCGGATGGGGATGGCCCATATTCCCGCCGACCGGCATAAACATGGTTTGATCCTGGATTACACTCTGCAAGAGAATATGATCCTAAAAATCTACGACCAGGCGCCCTACGCCGAAAAGGGTTTGTTAAACCAGACGGTGATCCGGGAGCATACGGAACGGCTGATGCAGGAGTTTGATGTCCGTTCCGGACAAGGTTCCTTCTCACTGGCCCGGTCGCTCTCGGGGGGCAACCAACAGAAGGCGATTGTCGGCCGGGAGATCGACCTGGATCCGGATCTCCTCATTGCGGTGCAACCGACGCGGGGTTTGGACGTGGGGGCGATCGAGTATATCCATAAACGCATTGTGGAACAGAGGGACAAAGGAAAAGCCGTGCTCCTGGTCTCCTTGGAGTTGGATGAGATTCTTAATCTCTCCGACCGGATCGCCGTAATCTACAACGGTGAGTTGGTAGGGATTGTGGATGCGAAAGCCACCAATGAACAGGAGATCGGTCTGATGATGGCCGGCGTGCAAAGGAGGGAGACCGCGTGAAGAAAGAGACGGGCAAGGAATACACCATCGCCTTGGTCGCTGTTGGCCTCGGTTTACTCGCCGGCGCACTGCTGATGCTGGTGACCGGGAATAATCCGATCCTCGGCTTCATCTATCTTTTTAGTGGCGGATTAATGAATATTGAACGGATCGGGAATACCCTGGCCACCGCGACGCCTTTGATTTTTACCGGGTTATCTGTTGCCTTTGCCTTCAAGACCGGGCTGTTCAATATTGGCGCCGCCGGCCAGATGCTGATTGGCGGCTTGTGCGCGACGGCGCTCGGGCTGACCCTTGCTTGGCCCAAACCGCTTTTACTGACGGTGATTATTATTGCTTCGGCCTTGGGCGGGGCCTTGTGGGGGTTGGTCCCTGGTTTGCTGAAGGCCAAATTTAACGTCCATGAAGTTGTCTGTACCATTATGATGAACTGGATTGCCTACTGGTCGGTGTATTACATTGTTCCCGCCTATTTTAAAGGCGCTTACCTGGAGACCGAATCCCGGCGGATTCCGGAAGCCGCTTCGTTAAAGGTGAAATGGTTGACCGGACTCTTCAACGGCTCCTATATTAATCTTGGCTTTTTCCTGGCGATCATTGCGGTGGTCGTGATCGCCTATATTTTGGAACGGACCACTTTGGGCTATGAATTAAAAGCCGTTGGCTTTAACCGTCATGCGGCGGAATATGCGGGGATCCATGCCAACCGGAATATTATTTTATCCATGATGATTGCCGGTGCTTGCGCCGGTCTGGGGGGTGCCGCCTTTTATGTGGGCTATGCTTCCAATATGCAGATCGGCGTCTTACCAAGTCAGGGATTTGACGGGGTGGCGGTTGCGCTCCTTGGGTCCAATTCACCGTGGGGGGTTTTTCTGGCGGCCATCTTTTTTGGGGTCCTCCATTCCGGAAAAGGGTTTATGAATGCCATGTCCCACGTGCCTCCGGAGATCGCCGATTCGATCATTGCGACCATTATCTACTTCTCGGCCACCAGTATGCTGATTGAGAAGTACTGGGGGCGGATCCAAAAACAATTGGCCGGGAAGGGGAAAACCGATCTTCCTTTGGCCGGTGAAGAAGAATTCAAGGAAAAAGTGGGAGGTGCAAGCTAAATGTGGTGGAGTCTGGTTGAGCAGATCTTTCCATACGCCATTGCTTATACGGTTCCCTTGTTGATTACCGCTTTAGGTGGATTGTACAGCGAAAGAAGTGGAGTGGTCAACATCGGGCTGGAAGGGTTAATGATTGTCGGCTTCTTCACCAGCGCTTTTGTCATCTCCCGTCTGGAGAGTATGCTGCCGGGGACGGCCATTTGGCTCGGTCTCTTGTTGGCCATGATTGCCGGCGCTTTGTTCTCTCTCCTTCATGCGTTTGCCTGTGTGACGCTCAATGCCAACCAGGTGATCAGCGGAACGGCCATTAATATGCTGGCCGGGGCGCTCACCGTTTATTTGGCCCGTCATATGACCGGGAGCGGGAATATTCTTATTATGAACGGCTTAATCCGGCGGAACATCCCGGTTTTATCGCAGATTCCTATTATCGGGCGGCTCTTTTTTACCCAAACCTACGCCACCACCTGGGTGGTCTTGGCCATCCTCCTGGTTTCTTGGTTTCTTTTGTACAAGACCCCCTTCGGGTTGCGCCTCCGGGCCTGTGGGGAACACCCGCAGGCGGCCGATGCGGCCGGGATTAACGTTTACCGGATGCGCTATATTGCGGTCTTGATCTCCGGGGCTTGCGCCGGCTTGGGCGGCGCCGTAATCCTGGTCACCTACTCGGGAGAATTCAACGGAAGCGTGGCGGGACTAGGATTTTTAGCCCTGGCGGCTTTAATCTTTGGCCAATGGAAACCCTTGGGGATCCTGGGGGCAACCTTCTTTTTCGGATTGGCGAGTACGATTGCCAACGTTTCCCAAGCGATTCCTGCGTTGGCCAAGATTCCCGGGATTTTGCTGAAGAATTTCCCCTATATCGTTACTCTGTTGGTGTTGGTCTTCTTCTCGAAATCGACTCAAGCTCCCCGGGCGGCCGGTGAACCTTACGACAAAGGGAAACGATAGAAAAAAAAGAGATGAGCACGGGAGGAGCATGTCATGGGAACAATCCGTAGGGTTTATCTGATCGGGCTGGGCGCAATTGGCAGCGCCTATGCGGCGAAAATGGCGGAAGTCGAGCCCGGCTTGGTGAAGGTGATTGTCGATGCAAAGCGCCGCGCCGCCTACCAACAACAGGCGGTGATGGTGAACGGCGTACCATACCGGTTCCCTT
Source organism: Bacillota bacterium (assembly GCA_012735135.1). Lineage (GTDB taxonomy): Bacteria > Bacillota > UBA4882 > UBA10575 > UBA10575 > Capillibacterium. The sequence continues at coordinate 19,490 of JAAYHY010000056.1, forward strand.
TGGTCACACCGGAAGAGGCGGTGGAAAAGGCGGATTTAATCCTGATCGCCGTCAAAGGGTATCATCTGGCCGAAGCTGCGCTGGCGATCAAGCCTTTCGTCGGCGAGGGGACGATCATCCTCTCCCTGCTGAACGGGATTACCAGCGAAGAGGAACTGGGGCGCTTGTATGGTCCGGAGAAACTTTTATATTCCTTTGTGGTGGCGACCGATGCCACCCGGGAGGGAAGGGCGACCCGCTATTCCACCCTCGGGCGGATTGTCTTTGGTGAGCGGGAGAATAAAGTTTATTCTTCCAAAGTGCAAATGGTAAAGGAACTTTTTGACCGGACGGGGGTCCCCTATGAGATCCCCGGCGATATGCTCCGGGAGTTATGGTGGAAATTCTTGCTGAATGTGGGGGTAAACCAGGTTTCGGCGGTTTTAAGAGCACCCTACGGGGCTTTTCATAAGGTCGAGGAAGTCCGGGCGTTAACGGCCATGGCCTGCCGGGAAGTGGTCCAAATTGCCCGGCGGATCGGGATCAACCTCAAAGAGGATGATATCGCCGGTTGTTTACGGGTCATTGACGGACTGGCCCCGGAGGGAAAGACCTCCATGTTACAAGATGTGGAAGCCGGCCGGAAAACCGAAGTGGAAAGCTTTGCCGGAGCGGTGGTAGCTTTAGGGGAAAAATACGGGGTGCCTACCCCGGTCAATGCCTGTCTGAAACTGATGATAACCGCCATCGAGCGGACTTATCCCCAACAAAAAGGGCCAAATTAAGCAGTGAACTTATCGACGACGACAAGTTTAAGCGGGGCTGTGTTTTGCCTGTCTATTGCCCGAAAGCTCTGCACGCGCGTGCTGATTGGATGAAAAGAGAATATACGGTTGGATGAAAAGAACAGACAAGAGGAGTCGTTGGATGATTATAATTCCCAATCTTTTTTACAGCCGGTTGGAACCGGCTGTTTTTCGTCGCCGTTTACACCGCTTTGCCGCGGAAGTGGAGACCGGGGAAGGCCGGGAGGTAGTCCATATCCCCAATTCCGGCCGGTTACGGGAGCTCTTGTTCCCCGGCAATCAGGTGGGATTGCATCTGGAAGGACATCAAGGCCGAAAAACCAAGTATACGTTGGTAAGCGCAAATACGGAAGGAGGATGGGCGTTTATCGACGCCCGGCTGCCCAACCGGATCCTATCGCGATTCTGGCGGGAACTGCCCCCTTTGCGCCTTTATGAACAGGCTTACCCGGAAAAGACCTGGGGAAAGAGCCGGTTTGATCTGGCATTGCAAAGCGGGGGACCGTCACGGACCGACGAACCGTTGGTCTCGGGAGGAACGTTGACCACCGCTTGGCTGGAGGCCAAATGTGTGACTTTGGTGCAGGAAGGGACGGGGCTTTTTCCCGATGCCCCAACCGAGCGGGGACGGAAACACCTGCAGGAACTGATCCGTCTGACCAAGGGGGGCGGAAAGGCTTTTGTCTTCTTCTTCCTCCAGCACCCGGAAGGTGACCGTGTGCAGGCCAATGGGGAGACCGATCCGGAGTTTGCGGCGGTTATGACGGAAGCGGCCAAAAGCGGGGTTTCCTTCTATGCCTACCGGGTGGAACCGGAGGATGAAAAGGTGACGCTCACAGAAGTACCGGTCCTGACCGGGGATTAATTTTTAGTTTTCATCCTTTACGTGCCCCGGCTTGCCGGGGTGGGCGACTATTTGGCGGGGAAGGAGGATTGCCGGTGAAGAAAGATGACAAGATCGAGGAAACCCAATTATTCGGGCCGATTCACGACTTTTTTGTGGAATTGGGGTATGAAGTCCACGGTGAAGTCGGGGTTTGTGATTTGACTGCTTCCCAAGGGGATGAACTTATTATTGTGGAGCTAAAGCGGAACCTGAATTTAGATTTGCTGATCCAAGGGGTCAAACGTCAACGGTTAACGCCCCTGGTCTATCTTGCTGTCGTCAAACCGAAGCTCAGTATTTATTCGCGAAAATGGAAAGATCTATGTTATCTCGTTCGCCGGTTGGAACTGGGGTTAATCACCGTTTCTTTTCTGACCGGCCATCCCCGTGTGGAGGTTGTCTTTCATCCTTCCCCTTTTGACCAGGAGAGAAGCAGGCGTGTTTCCCAAAAGAAAAAAAGCCGGCTGCAGAGGGAGATCGCCGGTCGCCATGGTAATTATAACCTTGGGGGCAGTACCGGAAGAAAACTGATGACTGCCTATAAAGAAAATGCCATTCACATCGCTTGCTGCCTTCAAAAGTATGGCCCTTTGTCACCTAAAGCTTTACGCCTTCTCGGGACCGGCCCTAAGACCGCCTCGATTTTACAGAAGAATTACTACGGATGGTTCGACCGGGTCACCCGCGGTAGCTATCGGCTGACCGGGGCGGGCGAGGCCGAACTCGGGCGTTATCCCGAGCTGGTGGCTTATTATACAAGCTTGATCCAGGAAAAAGCCGGACAGGCTGGGCAACCGGCCGGGCAGGAAAAGGAGGAGACCGGCCGGGCGCAACCGGTGGAAAGGCCGAGAACCAACCAGTGAGAGAAAGAATGCGTGAAGAATCCGGACACGGAAAGCAATCCCCAAAAGGGCTTTTATCGGGAAGAAGAAGACTCCGTCCGCGGGCGGGGGGTAGAGATCCGGTTGGTTCCCCAAACTCCCAAGAGAATCAGGGTCCCGCCGACCAGGTGGTACCAGTAAAAGGGTTCGCCCCGGAAAAGGATCCCGGCGGCCACCGAAACGATGGTCGAGAGGTTGGCGAAGACGGCGCTCCGGGCGGCGCCAAGTTTGGAAATGTAATAATTCATCCCAAAGAAGGCGACCACCGAAGAGAAGATACCCAGATACAGGACGGCGGACCAAACCTCCTTGATCTGTAGGAGGGACAGAACCGCAAGGGGATCGGGCCGGCGGACGGTGTCGAACAAAGCTGACCCGCCAAAAATGAGGGCGCCGGTGACCATCATAACATAGGTGATTTCCACCGGGCTGAATTCCCGAGATAACCAGCGGGAAAGGATATTGAAAAAAGCGGCGGAGAGAACTGCGCCCAAGAGGGCCAGGAGGCCAATGGTATGGCCGGAGAGGGTAAGCTGCCCGCCCCCAAGGACGATGAAACCGACACCGGCCACGGAGGTAAGGATTGCCCCGGCCTGGAGGGGATGGGGGTTCTCCTTCAGGATAAGGATGGCCAGGATGGTGACGAAGACCGGAATCAGCGCGATCATAAGGCCGGCTTCGGAAGAGGTGGTCAGATTAATGCCGGCGGTTTCAAAAATAAAGTAGAAGACCGGCTCAAACAAGGCCAAGAGGACCACTTTCCAGAGGGGCCGGTGGCGAAAGTCAATTTTAATCAGGCCCAGGGTCCGCAAGAGCGTCATGATGAAGGCGGCCGTCAGAAAACGAAAGGCCAATAATTGTTGGGGAGTTACATAGGCGAGGGCGCCTTTGGTAAAGAGAAAGGATAAACCGAAGATTAATGAGGTTATGATGGCGACGAGGTATGGATAGACCATAATTTGCAACACTTCCTATCTTAGAAAATGCCTTTGATCCTTGTCGATTCAACCGGCTTTAGCTTTTCACCACTACGCTCACGCCGGCGGCAGCCGGCGGGAACGCCAGAATGAACCTTTATAACCGTTGATTATACCATAAAATCATTATTTTCATAGCTGCTTTTTGTGTTTCAGAAAAAAGCAGGTGTTTTCCTTTTGTTAACACTTTTCAGGGGAGGATTTTTGAAGGAATATCCGGGGAAGTGGGCAATTAATGAAGTTAGGGATAAAAAAGCAGTTACAGGGCTTGATGGGGAGGAAATCGAAACAAATGGCCTTTGCAAAGCGACTCCAACAAAAGTTGACCGCTAGAACCCATCCGATGTGGCGGGAGATTCTCGCGATCACGATTCCTGCTTTTATTGAATTGGTAATGTCAACCCTCTTTGGTATGGTTGATATGGTGATGGTTGGGCGACTGGGGCCGGCGGCGATTACCGCCGTTGGTCTGACGAACCAACCTTTTATGTTGTTATTGGCGGTTTTTGCCGCCGTGAATATCGGCACCACTACGTTGGTGGCCTGGAAAATTGGGGCGGGAGAACCCGAGGAAGCCCGGGGGGTTACCCGCCAGACACTGGTCCTGGCGCTGCTGATGGGGACGGTCATGAGTGGTTTCGGGGTGTTGGTCGCGCCGCTGATCGTCCGCTTTATGGGGGCGGGGCCGGACACTTTTGCCGATGCAAAGGTCTATTTTCAGATCGTGGCGGCCGGGTTAGTGTTTCAAGTCATCAATTTGGGGATTACGGCAGCCCTTAGGGGAGCGGGCGAGACGAAAATCCCCATGCTGTATAACGTAGGGAGTAACCTGTTTAATGTTTTTGGTAATTATGTGCTGATCTATGGTAAACTTGGTTTTCCCAAGTGGGGGGTGGCCGGGGCGGCGGTTTCCACTTCTTTCTCCCGTTTTTTAGGATGCCTTGCAGGCCTTTATGTCCTTTATTTTTCCCGGCGTACCCTTCTCCGGATTAGCCTGCGGGGAGACTACCGGCTCCACCGGCCGACGGTAGCCAGGATCTTCAATATCGGTATACCGGCGGCCCTCGAGCAGTTTGTGGTGCAAGGCGGGTTGATGCTTTTCGCGAAAACCGTCTCCGGTCTTGGCACAATGAATTTTGCCGCGCACCAGATTGGTCTGAACATTAGCGGTCTTTCTTTTGCGCCGAGTCAGGCCTTTTCTGTTGCCTCCACCACCTTGGTCGGTCAAAGCCTGGGGGCGGACAAGGTGGACCAAGCGGAAAGGAATGCTCATGTCGTGCACAAAATTGCGCTTATCGTGGCTTTCCTCAACGCTTTACTCTTTATTTTCTTCTCGCATCCGCTGGCCCGTTTGTATACATCCGATCAAACGGTGGCGACGAAGGCCGGGACCATCCTGAAGATCTTGGCCCTCTCCCTTCCGGGACAATCGACCCAGCTTTCGTTGGCGGGGGCTTTGCGGGGGGCCGGCGATACCATGTATCCCTTGTTTGCTTCGGCGACCGGGATCTGGATCTTCCGGGTGGTGGTCGCCTATCTTTTCGCCCATGTCCTCCACTGGGGGCTTTTCGGCGCCTGGGTGGCTTTCGTGCTGGACCAGTACACCCGGGCGGCCATGGTCTATTTCCGTTTCCGCTCCGGAAAGTGGAAATTCGTCAAAGCCCGGCTGGGCTAAAGAGTTTCATGGATAAATCTTGATGTTAAGGAATAAGGAACGGAGGATCAAAAAACACCCGTAATTTACCGGGTGTTTTTTTCATAATCTAGATCGACCTTCGCTCACCATGGGCTCTGCCCGGAGTGGGGAGTGCTTGTCCGGCTGTTTTCTGCGGTCAATTCCCCTTTAACAAAAGGACTATGCTTAAGGAGGGTGAAATGGGCGGCTTTACCCTGTTGGTTGTGGTGGTTTTAATCTTGGCGGCCGAATTTGTCAACGGATGGACCGACGCGCCAAACGCGATTGTGACGGTGGTGACGACCAAAGCGGTCAAACCCAAAACCGCGGTGGCCATTGCAGTGGTGGGAAATATGATCGGCGCCTTTTATGGCCGGGCGGTGGCACAAACTATCGGGACGGAGATCATTAAACCGGAAGCCATTAACCTGGTTACCCTTGGGGCGGCTTTACTCGCTATTGTGATCTGGTCAACCGCCGCCTCCTGCTTCGGGATCCCGACCAGTGAAAGCCATGCTTTGCTGGCGGGATTGGCCGGCGCCGCTTTGGCCACGGCCGGACCGGCGGCGTGGTTGCCGGCCGGGTGGAAAAAGATCTTTGCCGGTCTGGTCATCTCGGTGCTTTTCGGCGCCGGTGGCGGGTTTGGTTTGGGCTGGGTTCTGAAAACCTTCAGCGCGAGCTGGCCAAAGGAGAAAAGCAACCGGGTGTTCCAGGTTTTGCAGGTCCTTGCTGCCGGCGGGATGGCGGTGAGCCACGGGAGTAACGACGGGCAGAAGTTTATCGGGATTTTTACCTTAAGTATGGTCCTGGCCGGTTTTCTCCCGGGGTTTCAGGTTCAACCCTGGATCATTATCTTATGCTCGCTGGTTATGGGGGTGGGGACTTCGGTGGGGGGATGGCGCATTATCGAAAAGGTCGGGGTCAAAATGGTCAAACTGGAACCGGATCAAGGGTTGGCCGCGCAAACCGCAGCGGCGGCTTCGATCTTGTTTGCTTCCAGTTTCGGGATACCCTTAAGCACCACCCATACGATTAACACTGCGCTGATGGGCGCCGGGGCGACCCGGGGGATATCCGCCGTCAACTGGGGAATAGTTAAAGAACTTGCCTGTGCCTGGCTTTTTACCTTTCCCGCCTGTGGCTTGATCGGGTATTTGACAGCGTGGCTTTTAATCCGGTTTTAAGCTTGGCGGTGTTTTAAACGGGGAAACTTGGCGGTGATTTAAACGGCGAAAAGAGAACAGAATAGGAAGGAATGATGGGGAAAGGATAATTTGAACTTGATAACGATGGAGGGTAAAGGATTTGAAGGCCAATCCGCATCTGGAAAGTATATGGAAAGAGTTGGCGCAGCGGCGCGGAGAAGGAACGGCCCGGTATTTTCTACCGGCCCTTTGGAACAGTTTCGGTTTTAAAGACTATACAATCGCCCCTGAGCGGCCGGGTGAGATCCAAGTTGACCCCTACCAATTTTACCTGGCGGCGATCGAGTTTATTACCGCCCAAGGGCAGAACCGTACCCCCCGGGGAGCGCAGGGAAGAACGGGGGCCGGGGGAAGGCCGGCGGGGACAAAAATTATATACGGCGCTTTTTTAAGGACGCTCACGGCGTGGGACCATGTTCCCGGTGGTCCGGTGGAACCGGGTACCTTTCTTAAGGCGATTGCCCTTCTTCCTTTTTTGCAGACCTTGGGCGTGGAGATCCTCTATCTGTTACCTATCTTTGCCAGAGGGGAAAAATACAAAAAGGGGGAGTTGGGGAGTCCTTACGCGGTTAAGGACTTTTACCGCTTGGATCCGAGTTTACACGATCCGTTATTGGGCGCGCCGACGCCGGCCCGGGTGGAGACCGGGTTTAAGGCCCTGGTCGAAGCCTGTCATCTCCTGGGGATAAGGGTAATAGTTGATTTTGTCTTTCGAACCGCCGCCCGGGATAGTGAGTTAATTCTGGAGCATCCCGAGTGGTTCTACTGGATTGACCTGACGACCGCTTCCACCTATCTCCCGCCGGTGGTGAAAGGGGTCAAGCCCCTTGCGGCCGGCAATGAAGATAATCTTAAAAACTTATATAAAGCTCCTTCCGTTCAGGAATACCTGACCAAGTTCCGGCCCGCCCCGAACATCACCGACCCGGCCAAATGGGAAAAGCTCCGGAAGGAACAGCAGCGAAGCGGGGAAAATATCCTGGATTTGGTGGAAAGGGAGTTCGGCGTCACGACGGCGCCCGGGTTTTCCGATGTGATCTGTGATCCCCAGCCACCATGGACCGATGTGACGTACCTCCGGTTTTATTTAGACCTACACCCGATCGCCCGTCAGTTTGTGACTCCGGAACAACCGCCCTATGTTTTACAGGACATCGCCTGCCTCAATTTGTTCCGGGGCGAGAACCCCAACCAAGAACTGTGGGAGTATATTATTAATATTATCCCTTATTACCAGCAAAAATTTGGGATTGACGGCGCCCGGATCGATATGGGCCACGCTTTACCACCCGAATTAAACCGGGCGATTATCGAACGGACCAGAGCCCAAGCTCGGCATTTTCTTTTCTGGTCGGAAGAGTTTGACGTTAAGAATACGCCGGCGGCGAAAACCTGGGGGTACGATTTGATCACCGGTGATCTCTGGCAATTATTTAAAACTGCCGGACGGAAAGGGTTTTGCCGCCAACTTTTCGCCCGGGTCCGCTCCGCCGTGCTTCCGCTCACCGGCGCCCTTGAATTGCCGGATACGCCCCGGGCCGCTTCCTATTATCCGGAACCACGTTTTCTTCCCTTCCTCGTGTTGCTCAATTATTTCCTCCCCAATATTTTTCCCTTTATCAACAGCGGTCTGGAATTATTGGAAAAACAACCGATGAATTTGGGGTTGGACAACACGGAGGCCGGCCGGTTTGTGCTGCCCCCGGAGGATCCAATGTACGGAAAACTGGCTTTTTTCGATCTTTACCGTCTCCATTGGTTACAGGAAGAAAGGAACCTGATCCTTCCGTTGTTGCGGTCAGCGGCGTTGTTAAGGCAACGGTTCGCCCCTTTACTCAGGCCGGATTATTTAATCCGGGATGGTGGGCGTTTCCCCCGCAGGAATGTGGTCTATTTTGTCTACCGGGCGGCGGACCGGGGCCAATTACTGCTCTTTGCCGGTAACCCGGATCTACGCAAAAGGGTGGACGTGGTCTTCGACCGGTTAGTACCGGTCAAAACTCAGGCTGAGTTCCCGGAGCTCACTCTTATACTTACTGGCCAAAGGTTAACGAACCAGCCTTGGTCCTGGCGGCAGAAACACCGGTTGGAGCCGGGGGGAGTCGTCATCGCGCTAGGGGAGGCTTAGCGCGAAAGGGAAGACGGTGCCGTCAAGGTCAATTTTGACTACGAGTAAAAGTCTCGCCGGTCAGCAGGTCAGAAGAAGACCCATCTAGAGCCCGGGCTTATCCCCCGTATGCACCGTGGCGATTCCCCAACTTAGCTCATAATATTGAACAGCTGTAAACCCAATCTGGCCAAAGATGGCGCTTACTTGGGCAGGGCTGGGGTAAGCCTGGACCGAACGGTGTAAATAGAGGTAAGGTTTTTTATCACCCGTGAGGAGGAGGCCTACTAAAGGGGGAAAGGTTGCGGAATATAAAGCATAAAGCTTATTTAAAAGGGGATAACGGGGTTTTCCCAGTTCCAGCCCGACGATGCGGCCGCCCGGTTTTAGTACCCGGTAGAGTTCCCGAAGGGCTTGACGCATATCGGCAACGTTTCGTAAACCATAACCGATCACCGCCCGGTCGAAGGAGTTATCGGGAAAAGGAAGGTCCATGGCATTCCCTTCCACAAGTTGAATCCGGTGCGACCGGGAAAGTTCTCTCAAGTTTTTCGCGGCGATCTTGAGCATGGGCAGGGAGAGATCAAGACCGGCCACGTAGCCGCGGGGGCCAACTTTTTGGGCCAAATCCTTGGTGATCAAACCGGTGCCGCAACAGACATCTAAAACTTGCTGGCCGGGGTGGAGATTGGCTTTTTCCACCGCAAACCGCCGCCAGAAATGATGAAGCCCAAAACTGATCAGCGTGTTCACGAGGTCGTAATGGGGAGCGATCTTTCGGAAATAGGTTGTGAGGCGCTGTTCTTTAAAGCTGACGGGCAAGGATGATTCTCCTTCTCCGCAAAAAGTGTGGTCGATAATCTTATTCTTCCTCCGAAGGCCGGTTTTATCAGCTTGGCAACGACCGGAAAGTTCTCTCAGCCCGACACGGACCCCTTTACGGCGCAATATTATGTGGTAGTGCTGTAGAAAAGGGAGGTGTGGCTGAAAGATGGGTACTGTTGATACAATTGGTGGCGGAGGGTTTCTCCCGTTCTTAATTTTCTTAATCTTGATTCTACTGGTTTTAGGGATCGATAAAGGCCGGAAATATTAAGGCCCTATCGATATAATAGTTTAATTTATCGCGAAGAAAGGACCCGTGCGCATCCGGGTCCTTTATCTATTTGCGTGGATAGATCCGGCTGCTGACACCGGGCAGACATGGGCAAGGAAAAACTGGGGAGAGTACTGGGCAATTGATAGGTAAGATAGAACAAAAAAATCCGGCTTAATCCGGATTTCTTTTTTAACTGGAGCTGGCGATCCGAGTCGAACGGACAACCTGCGGTTTACGATACCGCTGCTCTGCCGATTGAGCTACGCCAGCATAGACAGTAAATGGAGCGGGCGACGGGATTCGAACCCGCGATCCTCGGCTTGGGAAGCCGATGCTCTACCACTGAGCCACGCCCGCTTAGCAATGTATATTTTATGATAACCACGGGAAAAAGTCAAGCACAACTTTTCCCGCGTTTGCCACCTTTTGCTTAGGAAATCGAGAAAATATTCATCGAAAAAAGAAGGGGGTTTTCTTTTTTCGAAGAATATAAATATTTTGTTTGAGATCATCACCACCCATCCGCAGGTGGAAGGTTGAGGAGTCGTTACTGCAGCGCTGGAGTGGTGGGATACAGAATAAAGGAGGTGTCGAGATGGCTTACAAAATCAATGACGAATGCATTAATTGTGGGGCCTGTGTTGCTGAGTGCCCGGTGGAAGCGATCAGTGAGGGTGCGGATAAACACGAGATTGATCCGGAAAAATGTATTGAGTGTGGCGCCTGCGCCGATGTTTGTCCGGTAGGAGCTCCCCAGCCCGAATAATTATTACAAACAGAACTCACCCCGCCATTTGGCGGGTTTTATTTTTTATAGACGGGGTGGCGCCACAAATTCCGGCTCCTCAAGGGCTTTTTCCTCTAAATATTCGGCGATCAGACGGCGCACAACCTCCGAAATACTTGACTGTTCATAAAAGGTTAGATGACGAAGTTTTTCATAGGTGTCTTCCTCAATCCGCACATGTAAGTTTTTTCTTTTTACGCCCATTTTACCTCCCCATTTCCCCTTATGCCTATTATGCGCAAATCCGTAAAAATTATGGAGCATGGGACGGGGTTCAGGAAGACAAGGGTTCCCTTTCGGTGGAAGAGATATGCTCTTCGAGACGGGCTAAAAACAGATTGAGGCTTTCTCCGGCCGGAATAAAGATTAATTCCATCTTAAATTCGGGATTATATGCGGAGATCTCCGCCATTAATACCCGGCGGTCGAAGGAATAGATCTTACTGGCGAGTTGGATGGATTTTAAGACATTATGAATGGGGCAGGGTGGCGTCAACCACCACCTGGTCGGGAGTTCCTGGTGGAGAGAATGCCAGAAAGTATTGATCAGAATATTCGTAATCTCGCTCAGAAAAGACTCGTCGATTTTGGAGAGGAAAAACTTGCGGATGATCCGTTGTTTTTTCATTTCTATACTGACCAGTTCCATTGCGGTTTCACGGGAGAAACAAAGGTATAATTCGCCCTTGAGGTCACCGGTGACGCGGGAATGGAAGCCCATCTCCGCGGTGGGGACATGTTCCAAGTTTTGGATTAACCAAGAAAAAGGAAGAAAGAAGAAACCGGTTAGTTCCATTTCAAATGGATGGGAGAAGAGCGAAGAAAGTTTTTGACTTAGGGAGCCAACTCCTGCTTGGTAAAGTTTCTCCAGTATGTTGACACCTCGTTCATTTATGAGGAGTGGAGAATAAAAAAGACCTTCTCTCATTTCAAGTGCCATAATTTATCACCCCGTTTATGCTCTTGGTCATAATACTATTCGGTATTCGTTTCCGGGAGAGGAACTCCTTTCCATAAGATGGAAGGAATCCCCCGATTATTTACGTAATTTACATCTTATGGAATAAACGGGGACGGGCAGGCGGAAAGAGAGAAAAACGGGTAAGGAGCCGGGGGCAGCAACGGATTAAAACAAATATTGGCGGATAATCAATGATCTTTCCGTTTTTTGATGCAGCTACGAAACGGCGAAAAAACCGGGCCCCGTCATGGACGGAGCCCGGCGTTGCGGATTATTTCTTATTTCTCTTCTTCTTTCTGTTCTTCCCGGAGGAGCCGGCGCAGCACTTTACCCACGGCATTCCTGGGTAAAGCATCGATAATCTGAATCTTGGGGACTTTAAACTTCGACAGGTGGGCAAGACAATATTGCCTGAGTTCCTTTTCCGTGGTTTCGACGCCGTCCTTTAAGACGACAAAGGCTTTCGGAACTTCACCCCGGAGCGGGTGGGGGATTCCCGTGACCGCTACTTCTTTGACGGCCGGATGGGTATAGAAAAAATCTTCAAGCTCCCGTGGGTAAATTTTCTCGCCTCCCATGATGATCATGTCTTTTAACCGGTCGGCGATAAAGATATAACCGTCGTCATCCATATAGACCAGGTCACCCGTGTGTAACCAGCCATCGGCCAGAACCATCTTGGTTTCCTCAGGATTGTTCCAGTACCCCTGCATGACTTGGGGGCCCTGCACCAATAGTTCACCGATCTCGCCGCTCTTGGTGATCTCTTCGCCGGTGGTCGGCTCAACAATTTTGATTTTCGTGTCCGCAATGGGAATGCCAATGCTGCCCGGTTTAACCGTTCCATAAATAGGGGTGACGGTAACAATCGGCGAACATTCAGAAAGCCCGTATCCCTCCACCAGTTTCCCGCCGGTTACCTCTTGAAACCGTTGCTGGACGGCCGGGGGTAGTGGCGAAGCACCGCTAACGCAAGCCCGGATCGAACTGAGGTCGTAATCCCCGCTATCGCGCATGGCGATGGCGGCGTACATGGCCGGAACACCCATAAAGAGGTTGGGTTTGTATTTATTGATGGATTGCATAATTTCGTTGATATCGAACCGGGAGTGGAGAATAATGGCTGAACCGGTAAGGATCGGACCGTTGATCGTGGTTGTTAACCCGTAAATATGAAAGAAGGGGATCACACCTAAAAAGCGGCCGTCACCATCGTTATAAACATTCTTAAACCAGTCGCGGAACTGGATGGCGTTGGCCAGAAGGTTGGCATGGCTAAGCATCGCCCCTTTCGGCCAGCCGGTGGTTCCTCCGGTATACTGTAAATTGGCGATGGCTTCAGGCCCGATTGGCACTTCCGGATCGGCAGCGGCAGCCGTCGCCAGTAATTTTTCCAGAGCGAGGACCCCGGGGGACTCCGGTTGATTGCTTTCCGGATCCAGCTGTCCGGTTAAAGCAGTGGTGATGATCTGCAAATCGGCGGTCTTCGCCTGTTCGATTGTGGCCAGTGACTCGGCGCTGGTAATCAGGATCTTCATCCCGGTGTCTTTGATGATAAAAGTAAGATCCTGCCCGGTCAACATCGGGTTGATCGGAACGGCGATGCCGCCGGCACGTAAGATGCCGTAATAGACGATGAGAAACTGGGGTGAATTGGGAAGATAAATTCCTACCGTATCGCCGATGGCAAGTCCCAGATCAATTAAGATGTTGGCCATTTTGGAAACCAGTTCGTTGTATTGGCGGTAGGTCCAGTGTTTATCCAAGAAGATAAAGGCCGTATGATCCGGATACTTGGCGGTGGTTTGGTGGAGGACTTGGGAGAGGGTAAGCTTCGGATATTCTAAGTGGGTCGCGACCCCCGGTTCGTAATGTTTCCACCATTTGGGTTGTGAACCGTTTTGCATCATAAATCTCCTTTCGGCCCCGGACGAAAAAGGCGTTTTCTTGCCAAAGGCCTTGTCCGACCCGGGAACATGGGTATTGTTGATTATTTAACTAAACATCCCTCTACCTTGGCGAGGAGAGAGTGGACTCGGCGTTCCGAGCAAATATTTAGTACCTACTAATTATACCAAGTAATAAATAATTGCGCAACGGGAAAGATTAATTTTTTGTTTGACCGTTTTGTCCAGCCGGGACCATGGGTTTCTTCCCATGACGATTTGCTTGGTAAAGCCACCTTGTTCATTATGGCGAAGAAAATTACAGATCCAATGTATATAATTCCCCGGAATGGTAAATACTGATTACAAATACTTTTCCGGGGGGGATTTTGATGTTCCGTGCTTTTCTGCGGAAAATCCTCTTTTCACTCTGTTTTTTATTCCTCTTTACGATGCGTTACATAGATCAGACTTTTAGCGTGGCCATCAATGACCATCCCTTACTGGCCGGATGGGAAGGAATGGGGGTTCCCCTGACCGAGATTCAGATCGAAGGTTGGAAAAAATTGAATAGTGAATTCATGGCCTCGGCCGATCTGATGAAACTCGCCACGAGTGTTGAGAAGCGGCTGAAACTGAAAAGGACCGCCCCGCCGCTAATTGGGGATGAGCTTGATTTCAGCTATTTAACTCTGGAGGGAAAGCTGGATGATCAGGTGCCGGTGGTGCTTACGTTGCAGTCGATCCGTGATGATGCCAATTTGGCGGAGTCCTTTTGCGGAGTCATTGCGTTGCCGAAGACCAAGGAAATGCTGACCGAGACGATGCTCCGGCTGAAGCGGGCTTTGGATCCGGTGGTGGGGGAGTTTCCCCTGGCGGTCATGTTGGGCGGGGTTAAGCCCGGGCAACTTACGGAAGGAGAAGCTTACCAACTGATGAAAAGGGCCTTCCAACGTTTACAAGTAACCGGCGGGAACGGTGGGGTTGATTTAACCTCCGGACGATGGTCGGCCTGGAGCAATCTCCTCGAAGGAAAGGTGGTCCGGGAGGGTAGACACATCAACCTGGAGTTTGGTTACAGATATGTGGAAACGGAGAACTTAACCCGGATTATCCTTGCGTCGCCGACGTTGCCCGGTTATTTCTAGAGTAATATAATGGAAACCTGGTGAACAACCCGGGCTATTTTTCAAGGTAGAAAGAGGAATTTACGAAAGCGGCGCCTAATTCTAACCTCGAGCGGAGATCTTTCCCGCCGGAGGTGGAATGATGAAAAAACTGGTCCTCAGCATTGTTGTATTAACCATCTTTTTTACTTCCCTGCCGATCATGGCCGCTTCTTGGCAGCTGGGTTTGGATTGGCAATGCAAGGAAGAGGTTGCTCCGGAAGCATTAAAGTTAAATTGGTGGTTTGCCCCCCGGTGGGGATTACGTTCCGTCTACACTTGGGAAGAGCAGGATCTGGGTTTAGCCGTGCTGTACATTCCGCAATCCCGGTCCGCTTTTCACTCCTACATTGGTCTAGGGGTACGGGACACGCTGGACTATAACAGGTTACCCATCGACCAGCGGCTTGAGTTAACCACCGGTTTTGAACTCCGATTGGACCGGCTGCTCAAGGGACTCTCCACGGCTGTCGAAGGCCGTCTCGTTCTGGCGAACCTGGTGGGAGCAGAGAACCGGTTGGCGCCTTTTTTTGGTTTTGCGCTTCATTACGGATTCACCCCGGTCACCTTCCGGGCGCCAAAGCATGTTGATTCGGACCTTTACTTACTGGCCAAACTAATCCGGGCGGAAGCGGAAGGCGAGCCCTATGAGGGACAGGTGGCCGTTGGGGCCGTCGTGATGAACCGGGTGAAAAGTCCGCAGTTCCCCAATACGATTTACGATGTGATTTACCAACCCGGCCAGTTTAGTTGTCTGCCCAAACTGGCCACCCTGGAACCGAATGACCAGTCGTTGCAGGCGGCCCGGGAGGCGATGGCCGGCCGGGATCCTTCCCGCGGCGCTTTATATTACTACAATCCCAAACTGGCTTCCCGGGAAGGAGCGAGGTTTTTTCAGACCGCCAAGCTAAAGCGTACAGTCACCATCGGGAACCATCAATTCTTTAAATAACAGGTCTTATCTTTCAACAGATCGCTGATTCCGCAATCGTAATTCACCCCAGCCGGCTTTGTCCGGTTGGGGTGAATTCTTTTCCGGTGCTTTCGGTTCGTATCCTCCGGCAGCTGCTTGGTTGGGCCGACCGGAATTATCCGCAGGCGGCACGGAGCGTTGGTCCCGGCCCGGCGCCGGTTGTTCGCTGTCTTGGGCGGACGTTTGGGCTGAAGGTTGCTTCGGGAGAGGATCCCAAGAGGGTCCGGAAGGCTTTTCCGGGGAATGTTCCCAAGACGGTCCAGAAGGCAGTTGGGGAATTTGACCCCAAGACGGTCCGGAAGGCTGTTGGGGAGTCTGGCCCCAAGACGGTCCGGGAGATTCTCCCGGTGGTTGGGCCGGGATCTCCTCCCCCTCTTCCGGGAGAGGCGCCTGCCCTAAAGACTGTTCGGGGCCTTGTCCCTGCTCCATCCGGCCCGGAATCTGCTCCGCGCCTTGATCGGGAACCTGTTCCACCCCTTGCTCCGGAATCTGTTCCGTCCCTTCCTCCGGAACCTCTTTTTCCGGTTTAATCTTTTTCGGCCAGGTGGTAAACCAACGCCAAATCTTATAGGAAGTACTTTCCGGCACCTTATTCTCGGCAAAGACTTCCGGATAGGAGTTTTTATTAACCCAAGCCGGAACGGCCTGGCCGGTTTCGGGATCCACATGCGCCCAGATGATCCCTTCCGGTTCGGGGAAGGCCGTTACCGGCAAGCCGGCGGTAATCTCGGCCATATAATCCCGCCAAACGGCGGCGGCGGTGCCGCCCCCCACTACGCCCTCTTTGTAGCGCATCGGTTCGTCCTGCCGGTCATTGCCAATCCAAACCGTGGTCAAATATTCGGGTGTGTATCCGACAAACCAAGCATTAGTGTAATCGCTGCTGGTTCCGGTTTTTCCCGCCACCGGGCGGCCGTCGGGAAGCTGGGCCCGCTGTCCGGTACCCTGGGCCACCACATCTTGTAACAATACGGTCATGATATAGGCGGTTTGCGGACTAATGACCGGCCGGCCTTCTTTCAGTTTGAAGGTCTTAATCGTCTTGCCCTGATAATCGGCGATGCGGACAACGGCGTAAGGCGCCATGTATTTACCCTGGTTGGCAAAGGAAGTATAAGCGGCGGTCAACTCCAGCGGAGTGACTCCCTTGGTCAATCCGCCCAAGGCCAGCGGGGCATAACCCAGATCATTAACTTGTCCTTCCCGGACCAGACTTTCAATCCCCATCTGCTCCATTTGGTTGGCCACGGTAGGAATGCCAAGGGTCTGGACCAGTTGAACCGCAATGGTGTTGACCGATTCCCTTAAAGCTTGACGAAGGGTGATCTTGCCCTGATACTCCCGGTTACTATTCTCCGGCGACCAGACCTGTCCATTGGCCAACGGGATCTCCAAAGGTTGATCATAAAGGATGGTAGCGGCGGTAAAATTCTGTTCCAAAGCAGTGGCGTAGACAAAGGGTTTCAAGGCGGAGCCCGGCTGCCGGTAAGCCTTCACGCTCCGGTTCAGTGGGCTGGTGGGATAGTTGCGTCCGCCGACCATGGCCAGGATCGCGCCGGTTTTCGGGTCCAGCGTCACCAGGGCCGCTTCCGGTTGCACCTCCGCTGAGTAACGGGGGAGGTGCTTGAGGGTGACCTCCGCCGCTTGTTGGCAAGCCAGGTCCAAGGTGGTGTAAATCTGGTAACCACCCCAGAGTAATTCCTCTTCGGTAAAGCCCAGGTCGGCGGTTAGGTAATCGCGGAGGTAATCCAGGAAATAAGCGCCGACGGAGGAGCGCTCCTCTTGGGGTTTCACCCCTAAACCCTTGGCAATTGCCGTTTTATACTGTTTTTCCGTAATATACTCCTGTTCCCACATTTTGCGGAGGACCAGATCCCGCCGGCCTTTTGCCGCTTCCGGATGTTTGTAGGGGGAGTAGTTTTCCGGGCTCTGGATGATCCCGGCCAGCAACGCCGCTTCTTCCAGGTTAAGCTGGGCCGCGGATTTATTAAAGTAATAACGGGCGGCGGCTTCCACGCCCACGTTCCCGTGGGCCAGGTTGATACTGTTCAAGTAGAGTTCCAGGATCTCGTCTTTGGTATAGGTCCGCTCAATGAGGAGGGCATAGAACATATCTTGCAACTTCCGGGTGATGGTCCGGTCCAAAGTTAACAGGGAGATTTTGGCCAGCTGCTGGGTGATGGTGCTTCCCCCCTGGCGCAGTCCGCCCGGGATGATCGTTTGGTAGACCGCCCGGGCAATGCCGATGGGATCCAAGCCGAAATGCCGGTAAAAACGGGCGTCTTCCGTGGCCACGACCGCTTTCTTCAGGTAGGGGGAGATTTTGTCGGAGGAGACCCAGATCTTGCGGTGGGAAAATAAATTACCGATCAGTTGGCCGTTCCGGTCGTATACTTTAGAAACATAACGCATACTCTCCACTTTACTCCGGAGATCCTTCGGCAACGTTACCGTGGCGAAGAGAAAACCGGTCAAAAATAAGAGTAAGAAAAAGATATAATAAAGGGGAAATCGGCGTTTTTTATTCCGAGGCATGATATCATCTCCGCATGATCATAAATGTTTGTTGTTTTTGCTTATTTGTTCTATTTCTTATTTGCAGTATTTACGTTCGGGGAAGGGATTATCCCAAAAATACATAGCTACCCACTTAGGGTTTTATGCTTGGTCCGCTCCTTTGTCTGCGCCGGCCGGCGCTTTTGAACCCGGGTTATATAAGTTAAACGCTAAATATGATTCGAAAGTTTTCAACCAAGGCAACGGAAAAATATTATCCGAAGTCTTCAACGAAGACGACGGAAATGTGTTATGATATTGCTCATTACTTTATAACTATCACATTCCAAGGGGTTTGAACAGTAGAATATGTTGTTAAGGAGGAATAATTATGGAAATTGGGCTAAGGGGGCTCTTGCGCCGGGCCGGGGCGGGCCAGGAAATTTCAAGCGGAAACCGGGTCCAGGAAGGAAAATCCGACGTCAACTCAGAATATACACTTATGTTTAGTTGGTTTGATTTGGCAGGCAGGAGGAGGTCCATCGCGAGGTGATCTTTTGATCGAGTTAGAAAAATTCCAGGCGATTATCGAAGAAATAGCCCCGGCAGCGCTGGCGGATAAATATGATCCCCCGTTTTTCTGGCGGAAACCAGGTAATCTCCTTCAGAAAATTGGGGTTTGTGTCGATCCCACCGAGCGGAACTTCCTCATGGCAAAAGCGGACGGTGTCGACCTGCTGATTTCCCACCATCCCTGTCTGGAGAAGGACGCATCGCTACTGGACGGGACGGAGATGGGGGTTTTGGTTCTGCATAGCGTTTGGAATAAAGCGCCGGAAGGAAATACCGCGACTCTGGCCCGGCTTTTAAACTTGAGAGATCCGGTCCAAGAAGGAGAGTTGATCTACGGTCGCCTGGAAATGACCTTGCGGGATCTTCTTTTCGCTTGTCAACGGCTTTTACAGACCCCCCTTATGCCTTATGCCGGTGATTTAAATGCCCAAACCGGCCAAGTTTTGATCATCTCCGGACCGGGCTTTGCCCCGGTCTACCGGGAACAGTGGGACAAGTATATCGCCCTGGGGTGTGATACTTTCCTCTCCGCCGAACTGGGGAGATTCGCCCTTTCCCACCTTACCCGGCAGGAGATTAAACTGGTTGATCTGGGGCATAGCGTAATGGCCCGTCCGGGGATGGAGCATCTGACCTATACTCTACAGACCCGGCTTAAGATCTTCCACTGCGAGGTTATTTTTTATCCGGACTTGTATACGGTAAACTATCAAGCGGCCTCCTTCTACCCGGGGCTTGAAGGATAGAAAGAGGAAAACGAAAATGGAGGGTTGTTGGTGGCAAAAAACCTACGGGAAAAGGCAATTATCGTAGGGAACGAAGAAGGCGGGAGTTTGGAAGAACTCGAAGCGTTAGTCGATTCGGCCGGCGGTCAGGTGGTTGGGAAGGTGGTTCCGAGAAAACTCAAACCTGATCCGGCTTTTTTTCTAAGTGAAGGCAAGCTTTGGGAGTTAAAGGGCGCCATCAGTGCCCACCAGGCGGCGCTGGTGGTTTTTGATGAAGAACTCACCCCGGTGCAAGCCAGAAACCTGGAGGAGGAATTGACCGTTAAGGTTCTGGACCGGACCGGGTTAATCTTGGATATCTTTGCCATGCGGGCCCGGACCAAAGAGGCGAAATTACAGGTGGAAAAGGCCCAATTGGAATATCATTTACCCCGGCTGGTCGGGGAAGGCGTGAATCTTTCCCGCTTAGCGGGGGGGATCGGCACCCGGGGACCGGGGGAGAGTAAATTGGAGACGGACCGGCGGCGGGTCCGGGCACGGATTGCCGTGTTAAACCGGCGGTTAAAACAGGTCAAGGCCAACAGGCAGTTGCAAAGGGCGCCCCGACGCCGCTTGGCCTGGCCAGTGCTGGCTTTAGTCGGTTATACCAACGCGGGGAAATCTACCCTTTTCCGTCTGCTGACCGGGGCGGAGGTTGGGGTGGAGGATCGTCTCTTTTCGACCTTGGATCCGACTTACCGGCGCTTGACCTTTCCCAACCAACTGGAGACGTTACTCATCGATACGGTGGGTTTGATCCGTAAGCTTCCCCATCAATTGGTTGACGCTTTCCGCGCCACCCTCGAAGAACTACAAGAGGCTGATCTCTTGTTACATGTGGTTAACCTGGCCAGTCCGTACCGGGATGAGGAATACTTGGCCGGGATAGAGCTCCTCCGGGAACTGGGACTGGAGCAAAAACCCTTTATCACCGTCTTGAACAAACGGGATTTGGTAGAGAATGAATTTACCGTCCTCCGCGCCGTACGCCAGTTTCCGCAGGCGGTGGCGGTCTCCGCCCGGACCGGAGCCGGGATCGAAGGGTTAAAGAAGAAAGTGGTGGACCTTCTTTCGGCCTATGTCTGCCGCGGGGCATTTTTCATTCCTTTTACCGAAGGGAACTACCTGGCGCTTTTACACGAGAAGGGAAAGGTGTATACGGAAGAATACCGCGCTTCCGGGGTTTATCTTGAGGCGGAGCTTCCGAAGGTTTGGTTTGAACGGTTGCGTAGATTTCAGGTTTGAGTGATTTTAAAGCAAGATCGCCCAGGGCATTTCTCATATCTTCCGGTTATAATCCGGCGCATTCGGGCATAGGGTAGATCGGGCTTTTTCCGCAAAGGGCGGAGGAAGGATGTAACACTTGGTTGGTGGGTGCTCCGGAAGAAGCTTAGCGTCTTAACGGACGGAGGAACGGAATGCGACAGGCGATTGGCGGGATCTTTCTTTTTTTCTTTGCCCTCCTCTGTTTATTACCCCTTTTTTTGGTGAATTGCCAGCCTAAGCAGGCGGACTTGACGGTCCGTCTCTATTTAAAAGAGGAGAAAAAAACAATCACCCTGACTCTGGAGGAGTATGTCAAAGGAGTGGTGGCCGGGGAGATGCCGGCCCATTTTCACCTGGAGGCCTTGAAAGCCCAGGCGGTGGCGGCCCGGACCGTAGCGGTCCGCCGGTTAAAGCGTTTCGGCGGCGCCGGGTACCCGGGAACCGATGCCGATCTCAGCGACGATGTGCAGGACTCCCAAGCCTGGCTCAATAAAAAGCAGTTAATTGCCAAATGGGGCCTTTGGGGCTACTACCAAAACTGGAGCAAGATTGCGGCGGCGGTGGAGGCGACGGCCGGGTTAATCTTAACCTATAACGGAGAGCTTATTGATGCCCTTTACCATTCCACCAGCGGGCCGCGGACCGCCAATGCGGAAGAAGTTTGGGGGACGCCCGTTCCTTATCTCAAGAGTGTGCCGTGCTCCTTTGATCAACATTCTCCCCGCTACCGCCAAGAGCAGGTTTTTACCGTCGAAGCCCTCCTCTCCGCCTTGGGGCACGGTGGTAAACTGCCGGCGACCGCTCTTCCCCTCCGGGTTATAGACCGGACGGCCAGCGGCCGGGTGAAGACAGTGCAGGTGGGGGAGAAACTCTACCGCGGCGTGGAGTTCCGTTCCCGTTTAGGTTTGGCTTCCACCAATTTTACCATTCACCGGCAGGAAGACAAGGTGATTGTTACCACCACCGGTTACGGGCATGGGGTTGGCATGTGCCAGTATGGCGCCGACGGTTTGGCGAAGGAGGGCAAGACTTTCCAGGAGATTCTTCACTATTACTATCAGGGGGTGGAAATCAGGAAACTCCGGTTTTAACCAGAGCCTCGGGCTTGACTAGTTTTCCAGTTGGAAAGGCATGCCGCCGGTGGAGGAGTCAACGGAGGAGCTGATTTTTTAAGGCAATCCTTAGGGGTTGCTTTTTTGTCTTTAAGGATAATTTAGGATCAATTGGGAAAACTAGTCTATCATAACCCGCATGCGACGGCGGGTCAGAGGTGACGAAGTTGAAGATAAAACAATTTAAATCAGGTTTGAATGATGTTTGGGAAAGCTGGAAGGGACGACTAGCCCGAATTCGCCGGTGGGGAGGCCAGGGCTGGGGCCGTTTTTACGCCCGGTGGCGTTTACTGGTGGGCGTGCTCAGTTTTTTGCTGCTCCTGGCGATCGGTTGGGGGATCGGCCGTGGGCTTAATCTCCCGGCCATTTCTCCTCTCTTGGTGGTGGAGGAGGCCGGGAAAGGGGAAACGGCGACGGGACCGGAAACACCCCCGGAGGATTTAAGGGCGGTGGTTCAGGCGCTGCAACAGGATCTATCGGCGCTGCGGCAAAGGCTTGAAACTAAGGAGACGCCCCGGTTGGAGGGAGAAGCGGAAGCGGCGCCCTCCCCTATACAATGGATCCCGCCGGTGACAGGGAAGGTGGTCCGGGAGAGCGGTTGGGAAAAGAAGGGGGGTGAATGGCGATATCATTCCGGGATTGATCTGACCGTCCCCCCCGGCACTCCAGTGCGGGCGGCAGCCGCGGGGAAGGTCGGGGCGTTAAAAACCGATGTGACTTTGGGAACAGCGGTTACCCTCGAACATAGGGGCGGTTGGCGGTCTTTATATGGTCATCTCGCTAAAGTGCAAGTGACAGTTGGACAAGAAATCACCGAAGGGACGGTGTTGGGCTATAGCTCTCCGGCGGCCTGCGGTCCGGAACCGGGGATCCATTTCAACCTTTATCAACAGGAAAACCCGGTTAATCCGCTCACGATCATTGTTTTTCCCCAAGAATAATTCCAGGCCTTGGACGGTAGGAGAAGTGTACGGGTAATATTGTTCCTCTTCCACCCATATAATTTATTGATAAATCAGGGGAGAGGGTGGAGGAGTGAAAGACTATATTCAACAGCGCGTGCTCGACCTAAGCAGGTTCATTGTGAAAGAAAAAGCCACTGTGCGTCAGGCCGCCGGACATTTCGGCGTCAGTAAAAGCACTGTCCATAAGGATGTTACCGAGAGGCTACCTGGGATCAATAAAATTTTGGCCAAGGAAGTTAAACGGGTTTTGGAGACCAACAAGGCGGAACGGCATATTCGCGGGGGGGAAGCAACTCGGCGTAAATACCAGACTAAGCTAGAAAAAGGGGAAAAAAAAGGAGGATATTCCAAAATAGTATAGAAAATATCAGTATTTCATAATTTACTCCGTGAGGGGGCGCCAGTATGTTGAATCTCACTTGTGATATTGGCATTGATCTTGGAACCGCAAATATCCTTGTCTATGTACGGAGTAAAGGCATTGTGGTCCGGGAACCTTCGGTGGTGGCGTTAGACAAAGAATCCGGAAAAATTCTGGCCGTCGGCGAAGAGGCTCGACAGATGATCGGGCGTACCCCCGGGAATATCATTGCCGTGCGGCCGATGAAGGACGGGGTGATTGCCGACTATGACGTCACCGAAACGATGTTAAAATACTTCATAGAAAAGGTGACTCCGAAACCCCGGTTGTTCCGGCCACGGGTGGTCGTCTGTATCCCTTCCGGAGTGACCAGTGTGGAAAAACGGGCTGTTTTGGAAGCGGCGGTACAGGCTGGGGCGAAAAATACATATTTGGTGGAAGAACCGATGGCCGCGGCGATTGGCGCCGGAATCAACATTGACGAACCCAGCGGGAACATGGTGGTGGACGTGGGTGGCGGTACCACCGATATTGCCATTATTTCCCTGGGCGGCATTGTCGTCAGCCAATCCTTACGGATTGGGGGGGACAAATTTGACGAGGCCATTATCAAGTATATCAAAAAAATGTACAATCTCATGATCGGCGAGCGTACCGCCGAAGAGGTTAAAGTTCAGATTGGTTCCGCTTATCCGGAAGGAGAAGGAAAAACCATGGAGATTCGCGGCCGGGATCTGGTGACCGGTCTGCCGCGGACGATCACCTTCACTTCCGCCGATTCTTTTCAGGCGATGGCCGAGCCGATCAATAGTGTGGTCGACGGGATAAAATCCGTGTTGGAGCGGACCCCTCCGGAGTTGGCCGCCGATATCGTCGATAAAGGAATTGTGCTTAGCGGCGGCGGCGCTTTGCTCCACGGTTTTGAAAAACTACTAAAGGAAGAGACGGGGATACCGATACATTTAGCAGAGGACCCTCTATCCTGTGTGGTCTTGGGCAC